>NZ_JBJZOJ010000035.1:0-72943 GCF_047200655.1 Streptomyces sp. MS06 | reverse complement strand
GACGGCCCGTTCGGCGGCTACATGGCCAGCGGCGTCGGCCGCGAGTACGGCAAGGTCGGCCTGACCGGCTACGTCGAGCACAAGACCATCACCCGCGCCCGCGGACCGGTCGGCGGCGGGGGCCACGGGTACTTCCGCAAGCGTTAGCTCGTCGACCTCCTCATCCACCCGGCCACCTGCGCGGGTACGCGGGAGTCGCTCGCGCGTTCGGGACCTGTCGGATCGCCGTCGAGGTGTTCGCCGAGCGGCAGGAGCTCGCGCAGGAGTCCTGAGGGCCGGAGAGCTGCCCTGCATGCCCGCCGCGTCGGCGCGCCCGGCGCGTTGCTCAGCGCACCACGTCGAAGACGTTCTTCTGCAGGCCGTTGGGGTACGCCTCGTGCTCGACCAGCCTGAGCTCGACGGCATCCTTGTCGGCCGTGCTGAACAGGCGCTTCCCGGCACCCAGCAGGAGCGGGAAGACGAGCAGGTGGTAGCGGTCGATCAGACCGGCGTCCGACAGGCTGCGGTTCAGGGCGGCGCTGCCGTGCACGATGATCGGCCCGCCCTCGGTCTCCTTCAGCGCGGCGACCTCGTCGAGGGAGCGCAGGATCGTGGTCCCGCCCCAGTCCGGCACCAGCCGGTCCTCGGTGAGCGTGGTGGAGACGACGTACTTCGGCATCGCGTTGTACGCGGCGAACTCCTCCATGCTCGGCCACACCGCGCCGAACGCCTCGTAGCTGACCCGGCCCAGCAGCATCGCGGAGGCCTCCTGCTGCTCCCGGCCCTTGATCTCGTAGGCCTCGGGGAGGAATTCCGTGTGGCTGAGGGTCCAGCCGGAGTTGCGGTAGCCGGGCTCGCCGCCCGGAGCCTCCACGACACCGTCGAGCGAGATGAAGGCGGTGCTGATCACAGTGCGCATCTTGGGTCCTGGGTCTCTCGTGCCTGCCGACATGTTCCGTGTGGTGAGACCGGTGCTCGTCCGGAAACTCATCGGTCCTCGAACGGCCCGCCGAGCACACACGTTCCCAGACGTGCGGCTCCGGCGGGCGGGAGCGGCGCGGACGGGCTCAGGGGTGCAGCAGATGCAGACGGCCCGGTTCGACACCCAGCCGCAGCGGGGTGCGCACCTCGCGGGTCGAGGTCCCGTCCATGTCCAGCCGGTGTGCTCCCCAGGCACGTTCGAGCCGCAGGCGGCGCACGCGCCGGGTCCCGAACGTGTCGCCGCACACCTCCAGCAGGCCCTGCCCGGTCACCCTGACGCGCAGCGGCCGGCCACCGGGCGTGGTGATCTTCTCGTTGTCGAGGATGAGCCGGGCGCGGCCCGGGTCCGCACGCAGCGAGAGCAGGCGGACCTCGCGTAAGGCGATGTCGAAGGACCGGTCCGCGAGATGGATGCCGATGACGTCCCGGCGCTGCTCCCCGGCGGTGCCGGGGCGGCCGACGGCCGGCCCGTCCGGGGACGCGAGCAGCAGCGGAACCTGCCACATCGCCGCCGCCCGCATGGCGGGCTCCGGCCGGGACGCTCCCGCGTGCACCAGCAGGCCCACGGCGGGGCCGGGCCTGCCGCGCGGCGGGCCTCCCGGCTCGCCGCCCTCCGGTATGGCGCTCAACTCCTCGCTGTCCACGCCGTGTTCGGCCAGCCGCGTACGCAGCGTCCAGGCCCGCTCCCGGTCGACGCGGTGCCGGCCGGGTACGACGCCCAGCCTGGCACGTGCGGCCGGAAGCGTTCCGGCGAGGCGGCGGGCGGCGGCGAGGAGGCACCCGATGTCCGGCGCGTCCCGGAGGCTCCCGGTGTCCGGCGGCGAGGTCGAGGGCAGCATGCGGGCTCCTTGCGCGCGGGGGGTCGGACCGGTGGGCGGTTCCGGTGCGGCCGTCCCCCCGGCCGCGGCGGAACGCGGCGCCGCACGGCACCGGGATGCTCGGGGGAAGGGTCCGTGCCCTGGTCCACGGTCGGGCGCCGCCGTGCGGGCACGCCCACGGTCCCGCCTCTGTGGCCCGAGGCGGCACTCCGGCGACTCCCGGCCGTTCAACTCTAACGTAACGCGAGAGTCATCCGGCGGTGAAGCCCGATGGCGGGCAGGTGAACAGCGGCAGAGCCTTCCATGTCGGCAGAGTTGCCTCACATTCGCACGGCCGGCGAGCAGGCGAACGCCGGCCCGCCGCCGGTCCGGTGCCGCCCGCCGCCGGTCCGGTGCCGTCCGGTGCCGTCCGGTGCCGTCCCGGCGCCGTGCCGCAGTCCCCGGCGGGCGTTCCCCGCCGGGCGTTCCCCGGCGGGCGTTCCCCGCCGGGCGTTCCCCGCCGGGTAGGGGAGGCGCGGTGGCGGGCCGTCCGCGGACGCCTCAGTCGTGGGCGGCGACGAGGTGGTCGAGCCGGGCGTCCGGGAACTCCCGCTTGAAGGAGTTGGCCTGCCACCGGTCCGGGAAGAGGGCGAGGTACGCCTTGTCCCGGACCCGGGTGAGCGCCTCGCCCCTGACGATGCGGGACCGGTTCAGCGCCTCCGCGCCGCCCGCGTCGGTGCCGCGGGCCACGTGGTAGGGCAGCTCCTCCAGCTTCACCGCGGCCGAGAACTCCCCCGCCATGCGGGTGCGGACCACGTCGAACTGCATGGGGCCCACGGCGGCGAGCACGGGCGCCTGGTCCCCGCGCAGGTCGGAGACGAGGACCTGGACCACGCCCTCCTCGTCGAGCTGGGCGATGCCCCGCCGGAACTGCTTGGAGCGGGACAGGTCGACCGGGCGGACGACGGCGAAGTGCTCCGGCGCGAACGTCGGCATCGGCGGGAACACCGCGGCCTTCTCCGCGTAGAGGGTGTCGCCCACCCGCAGCGCGCCCGCGTTGACCAGGCCGACGACGTCCCCGGGGTAGGCGGTGTCGACCATGGAGCGGTCCTGGCCGAAGACGCTGTGCGCGTACTTGGTGGCGAACGGCTTGCCGGAGGCGGCCCGGGTGACCGTCATCCCGCGTTCGAAGACGCCGGAGCAGACCCGCAGGAACGCGATCCGGTCCCGGTGCGCGCGGTCCATGTTCGCCTGGACCTTGAACACCAGCCCGGCGAAGGGTGCACCGACCGGCCGTACCCCGCCGCCCTCCAGTTCCCGGGCCGCGGGCGCGGGGGCGAGGTCGACGACCGCGTCGAGCAGCAGCCGCACGCCGACGTTGGAGATCGCCGAGCCGAAGAACACCGGCGTGCTGCGGCCCGCCAGGAAGGCCTCCTCCTCGTGCACCGCGCCGTCGGCGCCGAGGAGTTCCAGCTCCTCGGTCGCCCGCACCCAGTCGTCGCCGTGGTCGGCGGACGCCCGCTCGGCCGGCACCGGCTCCTCGACCGCCTCCCGGGCGCCGCCCGGGGTGCGGGTGTAGCGCAGCATCCGGCCGGGCTCCCGTACGTCGATCAGCCCGCGCAGATGGCCCGCGTCGCCGACCGGCCAGGTGACCGGGGTGGGCTTGAGGCGGAACTCGCGCTCGATCTCGTCGAGCAGTTCCAGGGCCTCGCGACCGGGCCGGTCCCACTTGTTGACGAAGGTGATCACCGGGATTCCGCGGTGCCGGCACACGTCGAACAGTTTGCGGGTCTGCTCCTCCAGCCCCTTGGCCGCGTCGATGAGCATGACCGCGCAGTCGACCGCCGCCAGCACCCGGTAGGTGTCCTCGGAGAAGTCGGCGTGCCCCGGGGTGTCGAGCAGGTTCAGCACGCACCCGCGGTGGGCGAACTGCAGTACCGCGGAGGTGACGGAGATACCGCGCGCCTTCTCCATCTCCATCCAGTCCGAGGCCACCCCGCGCCGCCCGGCCTTGCCGTGCACCGCACCCGCCTCGGTGATCGCCTGCGCGTGCAGGGCGAGTGCCTCGGTCAGGGTGGACTTGCCCGCGTCCGGGTGGCTGATCACGGCGAACGTCCGCCGCCGGGCCGCCTGCGCGGCGGCCGCTCCGCCCGGGGGCGTCATCGGGCCGCCTCCGCGCGGTACGCCACCGGCCGGCGCCGCGGCGGCTCGGGCCGCATGGCCTCGGGCCGCGGCCCGGCTTCGTCTCCGTACGTGCGCAACCGTGCCACCCGTTCCGTTCCTCTTGTGCCTCGTCGTCGTACGTCTCGCCCGAGCGCGCCGCCCTACGGGCCTGCTGCCGCCCGGAACGGGGGTGGTGACGGCCCTCGCCGGATCGGTCGTGGCGTGCGCGGGTACGCGCCGTCCGCTCGGGCACCGCGGCGGTCCGCCGCGCGCGCCGGAGCCTCGCGGTCGTCCGCCGACGGTTCCGCCGGCTCGCGCGCGGCGGGTGGGGACGCCCGGCACCTCCGGTACGGGTCGGGCCTGCCGACCGGCCCCCAAGCTACCCTCCCGCGCGGGAGGGTCCGCAAGTGGATCGACGCCGCGGGCGGAGGCGGCCCGCACAGCGGCCGCACGTACGGGTGACACGGACGGGGATCCACCCGCCCGGCCGCGCGCCGAGCGCGGCGCGGCCACACGCGGCGCCGCGCGGACTCGGCGCGGACTCGGCGCGGACTCGGCGCGGACTCGGCGCGGAGGAACCGCCCGGCCCGGCGCCGAGCCTGCGGCCTCGAGGGCACGGCCGTACGACCTGGTGGCAGGGCCGCAGAGGTCGGGGGCGGAGTGCGGTGGCGGGGGTGAGGCGGGGCGGGGGTGACGCATGGCGGGGGGGGGTGACGCGGGGCGTGGGGGCGCACGCCGGGGCGGGGCAGGGCGGGACGCCGGCGCGGAGGGCGCGCCGGCGTCCCGCGCGTCACCGGCTCGCGGGTTCGGGCTCGTACACGGCCAGCGCCCAGACGACGAACACGTTGAGGGCCATCATGATGATCGACCACACCGGTGCGTACGGCAGGAACATGAACTGGGCGACCAGGCTCAGCGAGGCCAGTCCGATGCCGACCGCGCGGGCCCAGGCGGCGCCGGACAGGATGCCCAGGCCGGCGACGACCGCGACCGCGCCGAGCACCACCAGGATCCAGCCCCAGCCGGTGAGGTTGATCTTGTAGACGTAGTCGCCGACGCGGGTGTACACGTCGTTCTTGGCGATCGCGGCGATTCCCTGCAGAACGGCCAGGAAGCCGTTGATCAGCAGCAGCACACCGGCGAACATCGTCCCCCCGGTGGCCCAGGGACTGTTGCCGCGGGCGGGAGGCGTTCCGTAACCGCCGGCGGGCGGACCGGAGTGGGGCTGTGCGGTCATCGGATCTCCGTCGGGTCGTCTCGTCGTCTCGTCGTCTCGTTCGCGCGGACGGTGGCCGCGGGGCCGGTCCGGCTACTTCGACCCTCGGCCCGATCGGAGCGGTCGGCCACAGGCGCGGAGCCGAACGGGTGACGGCGGGGACGACGGCGGTGACCGCGGCCGTCGGTGGGGACGGTGGCGGGCGGGGCGGTCGGCGCTCGTACGGAGCAGTGCCCTCGCCGGCGCGGGTGAGGCCGGCAGGACCGGTGAACGGCCCTCGCCCGCCGCGTGCCGGTCGGCGCGGCGGGCGAGGGCCGTTGGTGTGAACCGGCCGCTTCGACCGCTCGCCCGGGGGTGCGGTCGCGGCTCGGCGGCACTTCACTCGGAGAGGACGACCAGCCGGGAAGCACCAGCGATCAGGGAGACGGCATGAGCGGACGGGTGACGGCACGGAGCGCGACGGCGGCCGCGCTGGTGGCGGTGATCGCCGTGGGCGCGAGCGCCTGCTCGGGCGACGACGGCGGCTCCGCGTCGAGCGCCCGGAGCAAGGCGGCCTCCGCGGCGTCGTCCGTGGGTGCCGAGGTGACCGCGGCCGCCTCGTCCCTCGCCTCGCGGGCCGCCTCCGCGCTGGCCTCGGCCACCGCGGAGGCCGGGCGGCGCCTGGAGTCACTCAAAGGGGGCATCGACGCAAAGGGCGACGTGCGGCTCGGCGAGCCGCGGACCGACTCCGACGGGCGCACCACCGTCACGGTGACGGCCCGGAACACCACCCAGGACCAGCAGTCGTTCCTGGTCCAGGTGAACTTCCGGGACGACTCCGGCAACCGGCTGGACACGGTCGTCGTGACGGTGTCCGACGTGGCGGCGGGCGAGTCCGGCACCGCCACGGCCCGCAGCACGCACAAGCTGTCCGGCACCGTCAAGGCCGAAGTCGGCACGGCACTGCGCTACTGACCACGGCAGTGCGGTACTGACGCCGTCGCGTGTCGGCATGTCCCTCACGGGCGCCCGCCCGCAGCGCGCACGGTGTGGGCGGGCGGGGCGGCCCCGCGCCGGGTTGGGCCGTTCGGGGCACCGGGACGGACAACGGAACGCCGATCATCCGATTTGCGCATGTATGCGGGGATATGCGAAGTACGCTCCTCTCGCGTTCACCGGACCCGACCCGAGCCGCCTCACGGCAACGGGACGACACGGCAACGCGGCACGGCAGACGCAGCACGGCAGCGGCGGCAGCACGCCGCGGCACCGCAGGACGACACCGGAGGATCACATGGCCACCCTGACCGTCTGGAAGTTCGACTCGCCCGAGGGCGCGAAGGCAGCCGAGGAGACCCTGCTCCAGTTGCAGAAGCAGGAGTTGATCCAGGTACTGGACGCGGCGGTCGCCACCTGGCCGCAGGGGGCGAGCAAGCCGAAGACCAAGCAGCTGCACAACCTGACCGGCGCGGGCGCCCTGTCCGGCACCTTCTGGGGCATGCTCTTCGGCCTGATCTTCCTCATGCCGCTGTTCGGTGCCGCCGTGGGGGCCGCTGCGGGCGCCCTCGGCGGCAAGATGGCCGACGTGGGCATCGACGACGACTTCATCGACTCGGTCAAGTCCGAGGTCACACCCGGGACCTCGGCGCTGTTCCTGCTCTCCCGGGACGCCGTCGTGGAGCGGGTCAAGGAGGCCTTCCCCGGCGGTCACGCCCAGCTCATCCAGTCCAACCTGGACGGCGAGCAGGAGTCGAAGCTCCGCGAAGTCTTCGCGGAGTGACGGGCCTGCCGTGGGAGACGCAGTCGGGCAGATGCTGGCGTCCGCGCTCGGCATCGCCATCAGTCCCGTACCGCTGATCGCCATGGTGCTGATGCTGGCGACGCCGCGCGGGCGGACCAACGGCACGGTCTTCGCCGTCGCCTGGGTGGTGTCCCTGTCCGTCGTCATCACCGCGGTGGTGCTGATCGGCTCCGGCGCGGACGCCTCCGGCGGCGACGGGCACGCCCGCTGGACCCTCTGGCTCAAACTGGCGCTCGGCGTGCTGTTCCTGCTGATGGGAGCCCGGGAGTGGCGCGACCGGGGCGACACGGGCGAGGGCGGCGGCACCCCGGGCTGGATGCGGACCGTCGACGCCTTCACACCGGGCAGGGCGGCCGGACTGGCCGCGGCTCTCGCGGTGGTCAACCCCAAGAACCTGGTCCTGGCCGTCGGCGGTGCCGTCTCCATCGCCGGGGCGAACGCCTCGGCCGGCGGCCGCGCGGTGGCGGTCGTCCTGATGGTGCTGATCGCCTCCCTGTGCACGCTCCTGCCGCTCTCCGTCTACCTGCTGGGCGGGGACAGGTCGGCGCCCACGCTGAACGGCTGGAAGGAGTGGATGGCGGCCCACGACGCCGCCATCATGACCACGCTGCTGCTCCTGCTGGGCGCCAAGTACGTCGGCGACGCGGTGAGCGGCCTGACGACCTGACTACGGCTGACGACCTGACTGCGGCTGACGACCTGACTGCGGCTGCCTGACGGCGCGGCCGACGGCCTCACAGCGTGGCCGACGGCCCTGCGCGACCGCGCGGTGCGGGACCCGGGCCGCCCGTCACCACGCCTCGGTCTCCGCCGAGGCCAGGGACGGCGGCTCGCGCAGGGGCCGGCCTCCGAGCAACCGCATCGCGGGCGGCGGCAGGATCAGGACGGAGAGCATCGCGGCTCCCACCAGGGCGGACGCCTGGTCGGTGCCGATGATCTTCTGGTCCACGCCGATGGTCGTGATCGCCGCGACGAGCGGCAGGCACGTCGAGGTCAGCAGGGTCAGCGCGGCCCGGCCGGAACGGCTCAGGTCGGGCGGGGCGAAGAGGTAGACCGGACCTCCGCGCACGACGAGGAACAGCAGCAGGAACAGCGGCACCGAGGCCAGCGCCCGCATGTCGTGCACCAGCGCGTCCAGGTCGAACTCGATACCGGTGACCACGTAGAACAGCGGCACCAGGAAGCCGAAGCCCAGCGCCTCCACCTTCCCGACGACCTCGGCGCTGTGGGCGGGTGAGGCGCCGTGCAGCACCAGGCGGGTGAGGACGCCCGCGGCGAAGGCCCCGAGGAGGATGTCGAGGCCGAACGCCTGGGACAGGGCCAGCATGCCCGCCAGCAGGAACATGACGAAGCGGACCGCGAACTGCCCGCTGCTGTGCAGGGTCTTCTCCACCATCCGGGAGAACCAGGCCGGCCGGGGGCGCAGCGCCCACAGCACCGCCAGGGTGGTGATCACCGCGAAGGTGATCAGAAGGAACGCCGACGCGGCGGGCTTGCGCCCGCTGAGCAGCAGCGCCACGGCGACCACCGGTCCGAACTCGCCCACCGCGCCGAACGCCGACATCACGGTGCCGAACGGACCCCTCAGCCGCCCTTCGTCGCGCAGGATCGGCAGCACGGTGCCGAGGGCGGTGCTGGTCAGGGCGGTGCCGATGACGAAGGCCCGGTAGGTCTCGCCGCCGCCGAGCAGGAAACCCAGCGCGATGCCCACGGTCAGCGAGACCAGCCAGGCGCCCAGCGAGCGGCGCAGGGTCCCGCCCCGCACCGACCCGAAGTCGATCTCGTAGCCGGCGAGGAAGATCAGCATGGCCAGCCCGAGGTCGGCCAGGGCGTCGACGACCCGGTCGGCGTGGGTCAGGCCGAGGGCGTCCGGGCCGATGACGATTCCGAGGGCGATCTCGAAGATGACCAGGGGCACCCGGACGCGGCGCGCGGTCATTTCGGCGAGCAGCGGGGCCAGCACGGCCGCCGCCATGATCAGGACGAGGGTGCCCGGATGCGCCATGGGCCGCTCACCTCGGGCCGTGCGGTGCGGTCACGGCGTGACGACGGCGAAGTCCGGGTCCGGCTCACCGAGGTGGCCGAACAGCTCGGTCAGTCTGCCCGCGTCCCCGCTGATCTCGACGCCGGGCCGGGACGCCAGGTCGGCCGGGGCGGTCACGCCGAGCAGCACGCCCCGCAGTTCCGCCTCGGCGAGACGGACCTCGACGTCCGGCTCGGGGGCGGCCGCGTGGTCGCCCGTGACGTGGGTGAGGACGCCGTTGCACAGCCGCATCGTCACCGGCGCGCCGTCGGTGAGGTTCCACCGCACCGCGATGTCCGCGTCCCAGCTGCGCGGCCCGTCCACCCGGATCGCCAGCGCGTCGAGCAACTGGCCGAGACTCAGCGCGGCCAGCAGGTCGGGCGCGACCGTGGAGGTGGGGGTGCCAACCGAGCCGTGCCGCAGTTCCAGGGCACCCATCAGGAAGAAGTTGCGCCAGGTGCCGTTCTCGCTGCCGTAGCCGAGTTGTTCCAGGGCGTCGGCCTGGAGCGCGCGGGCCTCGGCGTTGTCCGGGTCGGCGAACACGACGTGGTCGACGACCTGGGCCACCCAGCGGTAGTCGCCGTCGGTGAAGGACTGCCTGGCCCGGCGCAGCACCTCCCCGGCGCCGCCCATGAACTCCACGTACCGCCGGGCGGCCTCCACCGGCGGGTGCTCCCACAGGTGGGCCGGGTTGCCGTCGAACCAGCCCAGGTAGCGCTGGTACACGGCCTTGGTGTTGTGGCTGACGGAGCCGTAGTAGCCGTGCGTGTGCCAGGCCCGCTCCAGCGCCGGGGGCATCTCGATCCGCTCGGCGATCTCCCGCGGGGTCAGGCCCTGGTTGAGCATGCGCAGCGTCTGGTCGTGCAGGTAGGCGTACAGGTCGCGCTGCTCGGACAGGAACCGGGTGACGCGCTCGCGGCCCCACACGGGCCAGTGGTGCGAGGCGAAGGCCACGTCCGAGGAGGCGGTGAACAGCCCGATGGCCTCGGTGAGGTACTGCGCCCACACGCGCGGGTCGCGGACCTGGGCGCCGCGCAGGGTCAGCAGGTTGTGCAGGTTGTGGGTGGCGTTCTCGGCCATGCACAGCGCGGCGTGGTCGGGGAAGTGGATGTTCAGTTCGGCCGGGGCCTCGGTGCCCGGGGTGAGCTGGAAGACCATGCGGATGCCGTCGACCGTCTCGGTCTGCCCGGTGCGGGTGATGTCGACCGTCGGCGGTAGCAGGCCGACCGCTCCCGTGGAGACGGTCTGCCCGAGACCCGCGCCGATCTGCCCGCGTGCGCCCTTCGGCAGGGCGGCGCCGTACATGTAGGCGGCGCGGCGGTTCATCGCGGTGCCGGCGTAGACGTTCTCGCTGACCGCGTGCTCCAGGAAGCCGTGCGGGGCGAGGATCGGCACCCCGGCCGCGACGTCCGCCTCGGTGACGACGCCGCGGACACCGCCGAAGTGGTCGGCGTGGCTGTGCGTGTACAGCACGCCGGTGACGGGCCGGTCGCCGCGGTGGGAGCGGTACAGCGCGAGGCCGGCTGCGGCGGTCTCCGCGCAGAGCAGCGGGTCGACGACGAGGATGCCCCGCCGGCCTTCCACGAGCGTCATGTTCGACAGGTCGAAGCCGCGCACCTGGTAGATGCCCTCGGTCACCTCGAACAGGCCGTGGTCGGAGCAGAGCCGGCTCTGCCGCCACAGGCTCGGGTTGGCGGTGTCCGGGCAGTCCTGGTCGAGGAACCCGTAGGCGTCGAGGTCCCACACGGTGAGTCCCTCGGCGTCGCGGATCACGCTCTTCTCGGCGGTGCCCATGAAGCCGCGCCGCGCGTCCTGGACGTCCTGGGTGTCGTCGAAGGGGAAGCGCCGCAGTACGGCCTCGTTGGCCCGCACGACGGCCGGCTGCGCGGGCCTGGCCTCGGTGTGCTCGGACATCTCGTACTCCCTGGCAGGCGACGGCAGACGGCCGGTCAGGTGCGGACCGGCCAGTGCCACCCTCTCCGGGGCGCACGCCCCCCGGCGAGCGGATGTCCGCCACTCGGGCGACCCGCGGCCCGGAGGGTCCGGCCGCCCTCCGCCGGACGGCCGACAGGCCGGCGGCCCGGCGGCCCGGAACGGCCACAGGCCGGCAGCACGGCACCGCCACGGCCGCGAAACGGCAGACCCGCCACGGCCGTGGAACGGCAGAACGGCAGAACGGCAGGACGACGGCCGGAACGACCGCGGGGGAGCGCGGACGACCGCCGCCGGAAGGACCGCGGGCGACCGCCGTCGGAGCGACTGCGGGCGACCGCCGCGCCGGTGGGATCACCCGGCCGCCGGGGCGGTCGTCAGCCGGTTCTGCCGGGCAGCTCGCCGTCGTGGGCCAGGACGCGGCGGGCGACGGACTCCGTGGACCGGCCCTCGGCGAAGGCCACGGCCTTGATCAGGTCGAGCGCGTCCGCGGCCGCCAGCCCGGCCCGCTCGGCGTGTGCGACGGCAGCCTCGTAGACCAGGTGGCGGTGGTCGGCGTCGCCGTACAGCTCGGGTTCCGCGTCGGGCCCGAGCAGCACGGTGTGCGTCAGTGCCTCGGCCACCCAGGCCGACCCGGAGAACGCGGGGGCGCTCAGGTCGGGGTCGTACAGCGTCAGCGCGCCGACGCACAGGTCGGCCGCCTCCAGGGGCACCGCCGCCACGCCGGTGAATCCGAGCGCGGCCAGTTCCGGGCCGTAGCCCGGCCAGCGGTGCTCGATCGCCGGCGGGCCGGACATCAGCACCGGGGCGTGCCAGCCGACCGCGTCCCGCGCCGGGCCCTCGTCCAGCATGAACTCCAGTTCCTGCGCCTCGCGGGCGGCCCCGTCGGACGCGGCCACCGCGAGCTGGCCCCCGCCCCGCGACACCAGCGTCATGCAGGCGCCCCGGGAACCGCACGCGTCGGCGACCCCGCTCATGAACTCGGGCCGGGGATCCTTCCGCCGCGACCAGGCCGTCATACGGCGGGCGTAGGCCTCGTGGAGCTCTGCGGCGGAGTTCTGCACGAGGGCGACCCTGCGGTAGCCGGCGGCGAGACGGCGGTGGACGTCGCGTCCGGTCGCGGCGGCGGCTCGGTCCTGGACGTCCGCCGCACGGTGGGCGCGGCCCGCCGCCGCGCGGGCGCGGGCGGCGCGCTGCCGGGCCGCGGCGGCGGTGTTCGCGGGGTTCTCCCCCGGGCTCATGGCGCAAGCGTACGCCTCGCGGGTCGGCCCGGCGGGGCTGTCGCCCCGTCCGCCGCCAACGGTACGAGCCCGCCGCGGCGCCCGCGGAACGGAACGCAGGTGACGCATGTGGCAGCCGATGCACCGCTCTGCGGCACCCGTGCCGTCACCCGACGAGCCGACCGGACGGACCGACCGGGCGGGCGGGCGAACCGGGCGGGCGGGCGAACCGGGAGGACGGACCGACCGGGACCGGGCGGACGGACCGGGCGGACGGACCGACCGGGACCGGGCGGACGGACCGGGCGGACGGACCGACCGGGACCGGGCGGACGGACCGGGCGGGCGGACCGGGCGGACCGGGCGGACCGGGCGGACCGGGCGGACCGGGCGGACCGGGCGGGAGTGTGCCGCCCGGGCCGCGTCCCGCGGTCACGCCATCCAGAAGAACACCGCCGTCATGCGCTTGTCCGCCAGCGTCGTGCCGTGGTAACCGGTCGCGCTGTGCACGAGGTTGGCGTGGTAGAGGAGCAGCCTGTTGTGCGCGTGGGGGACGCGTACGTCCTCCTCGAAGGCGTCGGGTGCCACGAAGCGGGTGCCGAGGGCCTCGACGAGGTTGGTGTGCGGGGCCCGGACGACGTTGCCGCCGAGGCGGCCGCCCGGGAGGGACTGGCGGTAGAAGCTCGTGCCGCAGTCCCGGGGCACGTCCGGGTTGAGGTAGAGGACGGCCGCGTAGCGGCACAGTGCCCGCGAGTCGGTGTGCGGGCGCGGCTCGCTCTCGCCCGCGCCGACGACCTGGACGCAGTTGTGGTTGAGCGTGCCGCCGCCGGGCGCCTGCTGCACCCAGAGGCGCTCGGCGCCGGTCGCCCGGCGCACCAGCCTTTCCACCCGGCCGAGTTCGCCGGGTTCCAGTCCGGGCATGGTCCGCAGCCCCGGCCAGGTCTCGGAGGTGTACGGGTAGCCCTGCGCCCAGTCGTCCCTGGCCAGGCAGCGCTCGCGGACGGCGTCCGCATCGGGCAGGACGTCGTCCAGCACCCAGTAGTCGCGGCCGGGGGTCGGCTTGCGGTACGGAAGGACGGGGAGGGCGGCGGGCACCCGCGGGGGGTGGGGGGGACGTGGGGACATGCGGCCGAATCTAGGGCGGCGGGATGTATCGACTCGCCCAGCGATCCGTTCGGAATCAGTCGTGAAACGGTCAACTGTTCGCCAAGGGCGTTCGGGGGGAGCGGTGTTGGGCCTCGGCGTCCCGGAGGCGTCCACTCCCCGCAGCGCACGGGCGTGCGCACGGACCGGTGCCCCGGCCGCCACCGCTGCCGTGCGCGGCGGGAGAGCGGGCGCCCTCCGGGGAAAACCCCTGCCGGACCGATGTGATCTTCCCGACCCCCGGCCCGGGCGGCTGGGCAGCCGGCGCCGCGGACGCCTACCGTGAGCAGGCCGTGGTGTTCGGGAAGCCGGTGTCAGTCCGGCGCGGCCCTCGCCACTGTGATCGGGGAGTACACGCTCCACGTCCCGCGCGCACGCGGGCGGGACGGCCACTGGCTGCCGGAAGGCGGCCGGGAAGGCGGGGCGCGAACGTTCGACCCGTCAGCCAGGAGACCGGCCGCGGCATCTCACGAACTGATCCACGAGGTGCTGGAGCGTGACCGGATGACCCTGCCCGACCCCTGCCTGCCCGCCTTCCGCCGACGGCGCGAGGACGTCCTCAGAACGGCGGGGCTGATGGCCGTGATCGCCGCCCTGCACGTCGTCGCCTTCGGGGTGCTGCTCCTCCTCGTCGTCCCCCGGCACTACGAGGTCGGCTCCCGGGCCTTCGGAGTCGGCCTCGGCGTCACCGCCTACACCCTCGGCATGCGGCACGCCTTCGACGCCGACCACATCGCCGCCATCGACAACACCACCCGCAAGCTGATGGCCGACGGCAGACGGCCGGTGTCGGTGGGCTTCTGGTTCGCCCTGGGCCACTCGGGCGTGGTCGTGGTCCTCGCCCTGCTGATCGCCGGAGGCACCCGGCTCGCCGGCCGCGTCACCAGTGAGGGCTCCCGCACCCACCAGGTGCTCGGCTTCCTGGGCACGACGGTCTCCGGGCTGTTCCTCTACCTCATCGCCGCCCTGAACCTCGTCGCACTGGCCGGGATCCTGCGCGTGTTCCGGGCCATGCGGAGGGGCACCTACGACGAAGCGGAACTGGAACGGCACCTGCAGTCACGCGGTTTCATGAACCGGATCCTCGGCGGGCTCACCCGCTCGATCTCCCGGCCCGGACAGATGTTCCCGCTCGGCTTCCTCTTCGGCCTGGGCTTCGACACCGCCACCGAGGTGACGCTGATGGTGATGGCCGGCTCCGGCGCGGCCGCCGGACTGCCCTGGTACGCCGTGCTGTGCCTGCCGCTGCTGTTCGCCGCCGGGATGAGCCTGTTCGACACCCTGGACGGCACGTTCATGAACGTCGCCTACCACTGGGCGTTCTCCCACCCGGTCCGCAAGGTGTTCTACAACCTCACCATCACCGGTCTGTCCATCGCGGTCGCCCTCCTCATCGGCAGCATCGAACTCGTCGGCGTCCTGCACGACCGGTTCCACCTGAGCGACGGGGTCACCGGCTGGATAGCCGGGGTGGACCTGGACCGCGTCGGCTACCTCGTCGTCGGCCTGTTCGTCACCGTGTGGGCCGTCGCTCTCGGGTACTGGCGGCTGGCGCGGGTGGAGCAGCGGTGGGCGGTACGCACCGCGGACCCCGACTGACGGCCGCCGCCCCGGCGGGGCCTCAGCCGCCGACCGCGGCGAGGTACAGCGCGACGTAGCGCTCCACGTCCACGTCCAGGGCGACGTCCACCGGCCGCGGTGCGGCGTCGCCCGCCCCGTGGACCTCCGACTCCCCCGGGCGTGCGCGCAGGTCGACGACCGTCTGCCCGCGGGCCGGGCCGGGGGCCAGGCAGACCTCCACCGGAAGCGGGCGGGTGGTCAGCCCGGCGGGGTCGGCGACGGCGCAGACCGCACCCGCGTCGCCGAGCCCGCCGGCCTCCGGGTCCCGGTGGCCCTCGGGTGCGGCCGGCCGGTGCGCGAGGAGCCGACCGGCCAGGCGGGCGGCGGGGTCCGCGGCGGACCGCAGACGCCGCACCTGCGCGCCGGGGACGACGACGCGCTGGAACACGTCCAGTCCGTACATCGTGATCGGCACCCCGGCGGTGAGCAGGATCGCCGCCGCCTCCGGGTCGTGCCAGACGTTGAACTCGGCGACCGGGGTGGCGTTCCCGGCGGCCACCGCGCCGCCCATGAACACGATCCGGCCGATGTTGCCGACCACTTCCGGATGGGTGCGCAGCAGCAGGGCGATGTTGGTGAGCGGAGCCGTCGGGACCAGCGTCACCGGTCGGGGCGAGGCGAGGATCTCGCGGCGCAGCAGGGCCACCGCGGGCACGTCGCAGGGCGCCCGGGTGGGGTCGGGCAGTTCCAGGTCGCCCATGCCGTCGTGGCCGTGCACGTGCCGTGCGGAGCGGGCCGGTTCGATCAGCGGCCGCTCGGCTCCCCGGGCGACCGGGATGTCGGGCGCGCCGGCCTGCTCCAGCACCGTCAGCGTGTTGCGGACGACGCCGTCCACGTCGGTGTTGCCGGCCACGCAGGTCACCGCGCGCAGGTCGACACCCGGGTGCCGCAGCGCGAACAGCAGGGCGAGCGCGTCATCGACGCCGGTGTCGCAGTCCAGGATCACGGGGATCGGCTGCCGGGGGCTGCTCGCGCGGGTCACGGCGGACTCCTTCCGTCGCACCGACCGTATGCCCGACCCGGTACCCGCGTCTCGGCACGGCCCACGACGGGCGGGCGGCCCGCGGCCCACCACGCGCCCGAAGCCGCACCCACACGACCGTCCGGACCGGACGGCGGCCGCACCCTCCGGGCCGGCGCCGCTCACCCGGACGGACCGGCACACTGGCGCGCCGTCGATCACGCTGCTGACCTGGAAGGACGCACCCGGAACACTGCCGAACGCTCCGGCGCCCGACCCCTGAAGGACAGCCGCCATGCCTCGACCCGCGCTCCGCCGCGCCCTGCGCGCCCCGGTCCTCTGCGCCGCCGCCCTCGTCACCGTGTCCGCGTGCTCCGGCACCTATCTGGAGATGGGCGACCCGCAGAGCGCCGGCCCGTCCGCCTCCCGTACCGCCCCGAGCGCCTCCGGGACCGGCCGCCCGGCCTCCCCGTCGCCCGAGGCCTCCCCCGCGCTCACCGCCGCCCAGGCGCAGGCCGCGCTGGTGACCTCCGCGGACCTGGGATGGCCGTGGGAACCGACCCGGGGCGCGGCGACCTGGCGGGACGGCCTGCTGAAGGCGACCACGCCGCAGGCGGACTGCCGGCGGCTGCTCGACGCCCTCTACGCGGACGAACTCCTCGGTCCCTCCGCCCGCGCGGTGATCGGCCTCGACGACACCGATTCGGGGGCGCAACTGCACTACCAGGTCGTCGAGCGGTCCCCGGCGGAGGTGGACCGCACGCTCGCCTGGATGCGGACGCTGCCGCGGACCTGCGCGCGGTTCCCGGCCCGGACCGTGCGGGAGGGCGTGCAGACCGTGCAGGTCGCCGACGCACCGCTGCCGGCGGTCGGGGACGCCCGGCAGGGGCTGCGGGTGACGCTGACCGGCCCGGCCGACCCGGACACCGGCGTCTCCACGGTGCTCGTCCTCGACGTGGCGGTCGTACGGGTCGGGGTCGACGCCCTCGCCGTGACCACCGGCGGTTTCGACCAGGTGCCTGCCCAGGCGACGCAGGCCGCCGTGCAGCTCGGCGCGCAGCGGCTGGCGGAGGTGCGCAAGCAGGGGCGGGCGGACGTGTAGGCGGGAGTGCGCGAGCGGGGGCGGGCGGAGGTGTGGGCGGGAGCACCGGACGAGCGCACCGGGCCCCGCGCCCCCGGCCGCGCCCGCCTCGGCGCCGGCGCCGGTGCCGGCGCCGTGCCGCCGGGCGGCGCCGCGAGCGGGTCACAGGGGCGGCTGCGCGGGGGCCGGTCCGAGGGTGGTGGTACCGGGGGCGGTGCGGTGGCCGAGCCCCGTGCGGTAGGCGTCCAGTGCCGCCTCCACCCGGCCGGTACGGCGCAGCAGATCGCCGAGGAGCCGGCACAGGTCGGCGAGGTCCCCGGCCGCGCCCGCCCGTTCCAGCAGGCTCAGGGCGCGTACGTAGTGCTCCTCGGCGGTCTCGTTGCTCCGGGCGTCCTCCGCGATGATGCCGAGCAGCCGGTGCGCGGCGGCGGCGTGCACCGCGCCCCGCTCCGAGGACAGCTCGCCGAGCACGCCGTGCAGCAGCGCGGCGGCGTCCTCCGACTTGCCGCGCCGGTGCAGCACGTCGGCCAGCTCGACGGCGACCTGGCTGCTGTAGAGGGCGGACCGCCCGGCGGTGAGCATGGCCTGGGCCTGGCGCAGCTCGGCCTCCGCCTGCTCCAGCCGCCCGTTCTGGGCGCAGACGTAGCCGCGCATCCAGTGGCAGTTGGCGAGTTCGGTGCGGATCTGGAGCTGGCGGTACAGCTCGGCCGCCTTGGCCAGCGAGGCGTCGGCCTCGGCGGTCCGGCCCTCGGCGAGCAGGGTGCGGGCGACCGAGCGGTGCATGCGGGCCACCAGCGCGGGGTCCGCGACGCTGGGGGCGAGGGCCAGCGCGAACTCGGCGGCCTGCGCGGCCCGGGCGTGGGCGCCCATGTCCATGTAGGGGCCGATCACGGAGGCGTAGAGCAGCAGCAGCGCGTCCGGGTCGTGCAGACCGCCCCGGTTGAGTTCGTCGAGGGTCGACTCCAGCAGGTAGACGGCGTACCGCAGCTCGCCGGCGAGGTAGTGGGACACCGCGCGGCCGCGCAGTGCGGGGACCCGCGCGGGCAGCGGCTCGTCCCGGAGCATCCGCTCGGCCTGCTCGAAGCGGCCCCGGGCGTCGCTGAGTTCACCGGTGTCCAGGGCGCACTCGCCGAGCCCGAGCAGCGCCGCGGCGCGCACCTCGGCCACGTCCAGCGACTCGGCCTCGGCGAGCAGGGCCGCGTACTGCCCGCAGGCCTGCTCGGCCTCCCCGGTGGCGAGAGTGCGCTGGGCCTCGGTGAGCCGCAGCCGCAACCCGGTCACCAGGTGGGCGGGCCGCCCGGTCGCCAGCTCGTCGAAGGCGACCCCGAGCCGGGTGGCGATGTGCCGGAGCGCCGCGTCCGAGGGCCGCACCCGGCCCGCCTCCAGGGTGGAGATGTAGGCGGGCGTGTACGTCGGTTCCGCCAACTGCCGCTGGGTCATGCCCTGCTCGCCGCGCAGCCGCTGCACCCGGCGCCCGATGACCTCGGGCTCGTCCCGTTCACCCACTCCGCGCGTCTCCCCAAGTCCGCTGGGCCCTCTTGCCGTTGCCCACCACCGACCCCTAGGTTAAACGGCGGATTAAGCGTGCTTAACCGCTTTGCCGCCGCTTGGTGCTCCGGTCGGTGATCCCGCCGGTGACCCGCTCGGCGACCCGGTTCGCGGTCCGCACGGCGGACCGCCCGCCGCGTCCCGGCACACCCGTCGCCGGTCCGCCTGTCGTTGCCCGCCGTCGCCGTTGCGAGGTTCCCGTGACCGGACCCCCCTCCGCAGAGAACGGACGCCGTTCGACGCGCCACCTCAGGGCGCTGGCCGCGGCCGTGCTGGCCGTCGCCGCCCTGGTCGCGGCGGCCAACGCGGGACCGGCGCGCGCGTCCGACGACAACCGCCCGGCGCAGCAGGCCGTCGCACCGCGCTGACCCCGCGGCGTACGCGGGCCCGGACCCGCCCTCCGGGGGCCTCCGCGAAAAGCCCGGGCACAACCCCCGGGCCGGGGGCGAGACTTCAGCGCATGCGCAGCTACCGCTCCCTGTTCCGCACCCCGGAGTTCACCCCGTTCCTGCTCTCCTTCACGGTGTCCGCCGCCGCCCAGACGATCGGCGGTCTGGCCCTCGGCACCCTGGTGTACCGGGCCACCGGCTCCCCGCTGCTGACCGCGTTGAGCATGTTCGGACCGCAGCTCGCGCAGTTGCTGGGGGCGGCGTTCCTGCTGTCGGCCGCCGACCGCCTGCCCCCGCGCGCGATCCTGTCCGGCCTCCCCCTGGCCTTCGCGGCCTGCACGGCGGCGGCGTCGCTGCCCGGCCTGCCGGTGCGGGCGGTGCTCGCCGTCGTGCTCTTCCAGGGCCTGGTCGCCTCGCTGGGCGGCGGAGTGCGCGGGGGACTGCTGAACGAGATCCTGCCGAAGGACGGCTACGTCCTCGGCCGGTCCGTGTACAACATGCTCTGGGGCCTGACCCAGGTGACCGGTTTCGCGACCGGCGGCGCGCTGCTGTCGCTGCTGACCCCGCGGGCCTGCCTGCTGCTCGCTGCGGGCCTGTACCTGCTGTCGGCGCTCGCCGCGCGTGTCGGCCTGTCGGCGCGCCCCGCCCGCGCGTCCGGCCGCCCGTCGGTCTCGGCGACCTGGCGCACCAACGCCCTCCTGTGGTCGTCGCGCCCCCGCCGCCTGGCGTACCTGGGCCTGTGGGTCCCCAACGGCCTGGTCGTCGGCGGCGACTCGCTCTACGTCTCCTACGCGCCCCGGGCCGCCGGGACGCTGTACGCGTGCGGGGCCCTCGGCATGTTCGCGGGGGACCTGACGGTGGGCCGCCTGGTGCCGCCCGCGGTGCGCCGCCGGCTGGCGACACCGCTGCGGCTGCTGCTGGCGGTCCCGTACCTGTTCTTCGTACTCCGGCCGGGGGTGGCCCTGTCGGCGGTGGCGGTGACTCTCGCCTCCGTGGGCTTCGCGGCGAGCCTGGTGCTGCAGGAGCGGCTGATGTCGCTCACCCCGGACGACCTCGCGGGCCAGGCGCTCGGCCTGCACGGCACCGGGATGGTCGCGATGCAGGGCGTCGGCGCCGCCCTCGCCGGCACGCTCGCCGAGCTGACGTCGCCGGCTGCGGCGATGACGCTGATGGCGGCCTGCTCGGTCACCGTCACCCTGGCCCTCGCGGCCGCGGGCGGACGCGGGGGCGCGGCGGCCGGCGCCGGTGCGGATCCGGCCGTCCGCTCCGCACCGGCCGCCACGGAGTAGAGCGGGCCGCCGGTCGCCACCCCACCGGCGGGCCGCCGGTCGCCACCCCACCCGCGGGGCGGCGACCGGCGGGGCGGCGACGTGGCAGGCTGCCCGGGACCCGGGACTCCCCGGGCCGGGGCCCGGACTCCCGCGGTCCGGCCCGGGACTCCCGCGGTCCGGGCCGGGGACCTTCGGGGGGACGTAGAGTCCCTGCGGTGGAACGGGTGGGCGCGCGGCCGCTGGGGCGGCCCTTCGGATGGCTGTGGGCGGCGTACGCCGTCAGTACGTTCGGGACCTGGCTGGCCTTCGACGCGCTCCCCCTGACCGCGGTGCTGGTGCTGCACTCGGCCGCGGCCCAGGTGTCGCTGCTGGCGGCCGCCGGTCCGGCCGTCGGCGCGGTGGCCGCCGTGCCGCTGGGACCGTGGGTGGAGTTCCGGCGCAAGCGGCCCGTGATGATCGGCGCGGACCTGCTGCGGTGCGCGGCGCTGCTGAGCGTGCCGATCGCCTACGCGTGCGGCCGGCTCGGCTTCGCGCAGCTCCTGCTGGTGTCCGTCGTCGTCTCCGGCGCCCAGATCGCCTTCCGGTCCGCGAACGGCGCCTTCCTGAAGACGCTGGTCCCGCCCGGCTCGCTGCTCGCCGCCGGCTCCCGCCTGGAGTCCACGACCTGGACCGCGACCCTGGTCGGTCCACCGCTCGGCGGGGCCCTGGTCGGGCTGTTCGGACCGGTGCCGACCGTGCTGGCGGACGCGGTCAGCTACCTGCTGTCGGCGCTCGGCATCCGGGCCGTCGGCGGGCGGGAGGCACCGCCCCCGGCCCGCCCGGCCCGCCCGGACGGTTCGCGGTCCCGCGGCGGCGAGCTGCTGGACGGCTGGCGGTACATCCTGGACCACGCCGCTCTGCGGCCGCTGTTCCTCAACACCGTGCTGGTCGGCGGCCTGATCCTGGCACCCGCTCCGCTGCTGGTCGTGCTGATGCTGGGCGACCTCGGTTTCTCACCGTGGCAGTACGGACTCGCGTTCGGCGCCCCCTGCGTCGGCGGGCTGGTCGGCGCCCGGCTGTCCCGGCCGCTGGTCGGCCGGTACGGGCGGCGGCGGGTGCTGCTGACCGCGGGGACGCTCCGTGCCTGCTTCTCGCTCGGCCTCGCCTTCGTCGGGCCCGGCACGAGCGGGCTGCTGCTGGTCGTCGCGGTCGAGCTGGCCCTGATCACCTGCATGGGGGTGTTCAATCCGGTGTTCGCCGCCTACCGGCTGGAGCAGACCGACACCGCGCGCGTCGCCCGCACCCTGACGGCCTGGACGGTGACGAGCCGGGCCGCCCTCGCGGCCCTGACCGCCCTGTGGGGCGTGCTGGCCGGGCTCACCGGCCCGCGCACCGCGATCGCCGCCGCCGGGCTGCTGCTCGCGGCCACCCCCGTCCTGCTGCCCTGGCGCAGCCTCGACACCGCGTCCCGGCCCGCACCGGCACCGGAGACCGCCGCACCCCGCGGCTGAAACCCGCACCGGCGGCGGACGGCCCGCCCGCAGCACGGCCCCGCGCACCCCGCGTGCCGGACGCCGCATCCCGTGACCCCGGGGGCGGCCGGGGCGCCGCTCCGAGGAGACGGGGGAAGAGAGGGTGAGGCAGGTGGGGCGGCATGCCGGACGCGACAGGACTTGCCCGGCAGTCACCAGTCATGCCTAAGGTGGTGCATCGACGACCCGGGGAACTGACCCTTCCGTGGCGTCGTCGGCACACGATGCCGGTCGGGGAGAACCATCACCATGTGTCTGGTGCACCGCCCCGTCCATGAGTCATTCGCCACGGGGGAGCACATGCATCTTGAGCGGTCCGACCTGCCTGCCGCCATGGAATCGGCTCCTCAGCCCGCCCGCTTTCCGGCACGGCGCCGACCGATCGTGATGCCCTGACGAATCGTGATGCCCTGACGAGTCGTGACGTCTTGTGGCAGCGCATTCCCGGGGGAGCCCGGGTGTGCCTGCACAGGCTCGAACGAGTCCTCGTCAGCAGTTCCTGGAGTCCCAGTTCATGCTCACTCCCCTGTTGTCCACTGCGCAGTGGTGGATCGCCGCGATAGCGACCAGTGCCGTTCTCATGGGCGTGGTGTTCAGCGCGCTCGACCCGGCCTACACCGTGCGGAGAAAGCTGGCCTCGGCCCTGTCCTTGCCCCTCGCCGGGCTGGTCGTCGTCGGGGGCAGGAGCATGGGCGAGGACTACACGAAGCCTGCGGCACTGGCCGTCTACACCCTCGGAGCACTGCTACTGGCGCTGGTCGTGGCAGTCATCCGGCCGTGGATAGCACGGCAGAACGCGCGTCACCGCGAGGGCTACGAGTACGAGGAGATGCCCGTCGGGTTGATCGTGGTGATCATCGCAGCCGTCGCCCTGGGGGTGGGGATCATCCCGCTGCTGGTCTGGTAGGCGGCCGGCTCCGGGCCGCCCCCCGCCTCAGTCCTGCGTCTGCAACTGCCCGAGCTGGCGCCGCACGTGTTCGACCGCGCCCCGGCGGCGGCCGGGCACCCGTGCCCGCAGCGCGGCCAGCGCCGCGCCCAGTTCGCGCGCGGCCGCGACGTCCCTGATCTCGCCCCACTGGTGGTGCGCGCGGTCCACCGCCGACTCCACCGCCGGTGCGTCGGAGGGCTGCCCGGCGGCCAGCCGCGCCCCGGCCACCTCCAGCCAGGTCCGGCAGCTCCGCACCGCGTCCCCCGCGAACATCGCCAGGTCGGCCCGGACCTCCGTCCAGTGCAGCGCCGGTCCGGAACCGGCACCGTGCGCCCGCAGGGCCTCCTGCTCCAGCCGCGCGGCGAGCGCCTCGGCCTCGGCGTGCCGCCCGGCCCGGACGGCCTCGGTGAGCCGGAGGTGCGGGTCGGCGCCCTGCTCCGGCAGCCGGGGCGCACCGGGGGACACCGGCACCGGGGCGCTCGCCGAGCCGACCGGTGCACCACCGGACGGCTCGGGCTGCGGGGCGACGTCCGCGGGATGCGGGACGGGTGGCGCAGTCTGCGGGACGGGGGACGCAGTCTGCGGGGCGGGCGCCGCGGCAGGCCGGGACGCCAGCAGCAGGTCTCCGTACGTCTCACTGCCCAGCCGGGTCAGCGCCCGCTGGTGCAGTTCCGCCATCGGCGGCCGCCGGCCGCTGCGCAGCAGTGTCGCGACGGCCTTCATGTACGAGGGTGCGGCCACCGCCCGCCGTCCCGGTGAGGGGGCGATGCGGCCGTGGACGGTGTGGTCCGTCCCGCAGTCGAGGGGTGCCCCGCGCAGCCGCGCCCAGCTCTCCTGGTCCGCGTGCAGGTCGAGTACCAGCGCCGTGGTGCCGGGCTGCCGGAGCCGCAGCTCCTCGCGCACCCAGTGCCACGGGAGGCCGGTGTAGCGGACGGTGGCGGGGGTGGTGCGGGCCAGCGCGAGATGGGGCAGCCGCTCCCGCCGGTCGAGGTGGAGCTGTCCGGTGACGTACAGGGTCAGCGGTCCGGGTGCCGCCGCGGCGGCCCGCAGCCGGGTCAGCACCGCCTGCGGTTCCAGCGGGTCGGCCAGCTCGACCACGTTCGCGGTGCCGGTGCCGGACAGCACGGCGGGCGGCACCGCCGCGAGGACGGGGAGCACGGACGCCGCGTCCACCAGGCGGCTCCGGCCCACCGGCGAGGCGGCGAGCAGCAGCACCGTTCCGACCATCGGCCTCTCCCCCGGACACGTCCCGTTTCCCGTTCCTCACCGTCCGAGCACCGTATCCGCTCCGGGTGCGAAAGCGCGCCTCAGGGAGGCGGTCCCGCGCCGGCCCTCGCCGCCGGGGCCGTCGCGGCGGTCCGCGACCCGGCCGTCCGCCGCCGCACCGCGAACACCGTGGTGTCGTCGTCGAGGTGGCTGCCGCAGTGCCGCAGCGTGCCCTCGCGGACGAACGCCACCAGCCGCCGGGGTTCGGCGATGCCGGGGTCGGCCGCCGCCGCCCGCGCCACCTCGTCGGGCAGCGGGTAGAACCGCCCCTCCGCGTCGCGCGCCTCGGTCACCCCGTCGGTCACCAGCAGCACGGTCTCGCCGGGCGCGAGGGCCACCCGCCGGACCGTGGGCCGCTGCTCGGTGAGTTCGCCCAGGCCGAGCGGGAGGCCGTCGCCGCCGGGCATGGACCGGACTCCCGCCGGGCCGACGATCAGCGGCGGTTCGTGACCGAAGTTGACGACGTCGACGGCGTCCGGCCGGTCCGCCGGGAAGCCCAGCAGCACGGCGGTGGCGAAGCGGTCGCCGTCGGGCCGGCCGAGAGCGGTGGTGTGACCGCGGTGGCGGACCATGCGGCTCTCCAGGCGGGTGGCGACGGTCGCGAGGCCGGTCTCGTGGTACCCGGCCTCGCGGAAGGTGCCGAGCAGCGCGGCCGCCGTCTCGACCGCGCGCAGTCCCTTGCCCTGGACGTCGCCGAGGAGGACGCGGGTGCCGTGCGGCCCGGGCTGGATGTCGTAGAAGTCGCCGCCGACACGGGCGTCGGTGTCGGCGGCGAGGTACACGGCGGCGTGGTCGAGGCCTCCCCAGACCGGCGGCAGCGGGCGCAGCACCGTACGGCGGATGGTCTCGGCGATGTCCATCATGTGCACCATCCGCTGCTCGCCGCGCAGGCGGACGCCGGAGGCGAGGGTGGCCAGCATGCCGCCGACCAGGACGAGGATGAAGTCGGCGAGGCCGGCCCGGTACTGGTTGGGCCAGGCGCTGTCGGCGAGCACGTAGGTGACCAGGGCGAGCAGTGCCAGGCCGGCCGTGGTCCACACCCCGCAGATCGCGGCGGCGACGCCCGGTACCAGTACGCACCAGGACAGTATGCGGAAGCTGCCGGTCGTGTTGAAGTCCAGCAGGGTGATGGCGCCGAGCAGCACCAGCGGAGGCAGCCAGGCGACGCTGTAGCCGCGTACCCGCAGGAGTTGCTGCCGGTAAAGCCGCTCCGGGTGCAGCACGTCCCGCCGCCCGACCCGGGGGTAGGGGTCGGGTCGCCCGTGCCCTCTGCCACCGCTCACCGGCCCAGCGAAACACGGGGCCGCACGGCCCGCATCTATTCCCCACCCCTTCCGGGAGGGGCGGCGGCCGTGCGGCGGCCCGCGCGGGCGGTGCCGACTTGCCGCGCCGGTCCGGGGGGTGTGACCTGGAAGGCGGGGAACCGGAGAGAGGAGTGCTGCCATGGCTCACGCGGCACCCGCGCCGGTCGGGCGCGGTTCCACCCCGATGATCGGTCCCGGGCGTTCCCGCGGCCGGACCTTGGCATGGGCCGGGACGGCCGTCGCCCTGGGGCTGGTGTACGGCTACTGGGCGGCGGCCAACCGCCGGTACGGCGGCGAGATCACCGGCTGGAACGTGCTGTTCGGCTTCGTGACCGCGGCCGTTTTCGCGGTGCTGTTCGCCGGGTTGCACGCCCTCGCCCCGCGACTGCGGCGGGAGGTGCGGGCGGTGAGCTGGGCGGCGTTCACCGGTTGCGCCGTCGGGTTCCTCTTCAGCCAGAGCAACGGGAGCGTGCTGCGGTCGGTGGGGCTGTCCCTGGCCCTGGCGGCGGGCGTCTTCCTCGTGCTCTTCTACCGCTACTACACGCACGAGGACGCGGCGGGCCATCGCCTCCCCTGAGGCTGCCCGACCGCCCGGCGCGGGCCCGAGGGCCGCTCGTCCTCCCCGCTCGGGCGCCCCGCTCGGGCGCGGACCCCGGCACTTCTCGGGCGCGGACCCCGGCACTTCTCGGGCGCGGACCCCGGCACTTCTCGGGCGCGGGCCCCGGCGCTTCCTGCCGGGGCCCGCGCTCTTCTCCCTCATCCCTCCACTCATCGGGCGGTGGGAAGGCGACCCGAACCGCCCGCAGAGGACCCGGAGGCTCAACGGCCGCCGGAGCCGGCGAGGCTCGCGGAGCCGGATGCCGATGCTCGGCCTCCTCGGTCCCCAACACCAGGAAACACCCGTTCGGGTGAGCGCTCCACCGGAGGAGCGCCCCGCCTCCCGGACCGGGGTCCGCGGGCCCGTCCCTGTCTCGAACGGCATGCTCCCGAAGCGGGTTCCGCACCTCACTCGGACGGCCCGCACCCGCTCGCGCGCACCGCGCGCACCCGCTTGCCTTGAGGGGTGTCCCGACGTCTCCGAGCCGCCCTGTCGGCCGTGCTCCTCACCGTGGCCTGCCTGCTGGTGCCGTTCGGTGCCCTCGCGGCCTGGGTCGCGTACGACGTGGCGGACACCGGGAACTACGTCACCGCCATGGCACCCCTCGCCGGCGACCCGGCCGTGCAGAACCAGATCGCGGACACGTTGGGCACCGGCATCCTGCGCGAGCTCGGAGCGGACCCGGACGACGCGGCGCTGAAACCGTTCGTGCACGACGCGGTGCGCTCCTTCACCCGCACCGAGGCCTTCGGCACCGCCTGGAACGCGGCCAACCGCGCCGCGCACGACGCCGTCCTGCACTCCCTGCGGGACGGCCGGCACCGCCCCGTCACCGTCGACCTGGCGCCCGTCGCCGCCCAGGTGCGGAGCCGCCTGCTCACCCAGGGCGTGCCGTTCGCCCGGCGCATCCCGGTCCGCCGCACCGAGGTGGCGCTGCTGCCGGCCCGGCAGGTGGACCGTCTCAGAAAGGGATACGACGTGCTCGAAGTCGCCGGCTTCTGGCTGCCCGTCACGGCCGTCGCGCTCGCCGGAGCCGGTATCGCGCTGGCCGCGGGCCGGCGCAGGGCGCTCACCGCGACCGCCCTCGGCACCGCGCTGGGCGGAGCGCTGCTCGGTCTGGCCGTGGCGCTCGGCCGCCACCTCACCCTGCGCGACCTGCCCGAGGACGTCTCCGAACCGGCCGCGGGTGCGGTCTACGACGCGTTGACGGCGACCCTGCGCACCACGTCCTGGCTGCTCCTCGCCCTGGGTGTGACGGTGGCCCTCACCACCTGGCTCACCGGCCGCTACCGGCACCGCCTGCCCGGACGCCGTCCGCCCGCCCCGGGCTGAGCGCGGCGGACCCGGCACCGGGCCCCTGGCGACCGGACCGCGGCCGCCACCGACCACACACCGCGTACCGGTCCCGCAGCAGACCGGTCCCGCAGCAGACCGGTCCCGGCGCCTCACCTGGCGGTGTCGCCGGGGCCGGGGTGGCGGACGAGGTCGGCCAGCGTCCGCAGTGCCCGCTCCAGGTCCGGCTCGGGCGCCGTCGCGAGGCCGAGCCGGACGGCGTCCGGGGTGCGGCGCGGGTCGACGGCGAAGGCGGTGCCCGGAGTCACGGCGATGCCGTGCGCGGCGGCGGCCGCGGTGAAGGTGTCGGCGCGCCACGGCGCGGGCAGCTCCCACCAGGCGAAGTAGGCGCCCGGATCGGCCCGTACCGTGCAGCCGGCCAGTTCCCGCCGCACGATCCGCTGCCGCCGCGCCGCGTCCTCGCGTTTCGCGGCCACCAGCCGCGCCACGGTCCCGTCCCCGATCCACCGCACGGCCGCTTCCAGCGCGAACCGCCCGGCCGTCCACCCGCCCGAGCGCAGCGCGCCGCGCACGGCCTCGCCCCGGTCCGGCGGTACCACGAGGAAACCGACGGTCAGCCCCGGCGCGACCCGCTTGGAGAGCCCGTCGACGACGTGGGTGAGGTGCGGCGCCAGCGCGGCGAGCGGCGGCTCGGCGCGCAGGAACGACCAGATGCGGTCCTCGACGACGGGGACGCCCAGTCGGAGAACGGTGTCCGCGAGCTGCGCCCGCCGCTCCGCCGTGCACGTCGCCGAGGTCGGATTGTGCAGTGCGGGCTGCACGTACAGGGCGGACAGGGGAGCGCCGCGGTGGGCCTCGGCGAGGGCCTCGGGCCGCAGTCCGCCCGCGTCGGCGGCGAGCGGCACCAGAACGAGCCCCAGCCGCTCCGCGATCTCCTTGACCAGGGGGTACGTCAGCTCCTCGACGCCGACCCGGTCGCCCGGGCGGGCCAGCGAGGCGAGCGCGGCGGCGACGGCCTGACGTGCGTTGCCGGCGAACAGCAGCCGCTCCGGATCGGGACTCCAGCCGCCGGCGGCCAGCAGGCCGGCGGCCGCCTCGCGGGCCTCGGCGGTCCCGTCGGCGGCTGCCGGACGCAGCGCTCCGGTCAGCACGTCGGGCCGGGTCAGCGGCGCGAGAGCGGGGGCGAGCAGCTCCGACTGACCGGGCGCGGAGGGGTAGTTGAGCTCCAGGTTGACGTCGGCACCGCTCTGCTCGACCAGCGCGCGGCCCCCGGGTGCCGGGGCGGCCGCCCGTACGAACGTCCCGCGCCCGACCTCCCCCACCACCAGTCCGCGGCGGACGAGTTCGCCGTAGACACGTCCGGCGGTGGACCCGGCGATGCCCCGGCGCCGGGCGAACAACCGCTGCGGGGGCAGCCGCCGGCCCGGCGGGAGCCGCCCCGAGGCGATGTCCTCGGCGATGCGGTCCGCGATCCGCCGGAAGTCGTCCACCACGGCCGGCTCCTCTCACCGTCGCCCGCGAAGCGGACCGGCGGGTCGTCCGCCCGCCCGGACCGGCCATGCGCCGGACTGCCGTCCCCGGCCCGCGGAGGCGGAGAGCGGCGTTCGCGACAGGGTACGCGCGGAACGCGTCAGCGTTCGTGGAGGTGGGCGCCGGCGACGCGCCCGGGCCGCATGATGCGGACCTTGCGGCCCTCGCAGTCGGGGCAGCGCGGGTGCTGCAGCGGCGAGCGCACGAGCCTGCCGCCGAGGTGGTAGGTCGCGAGGACCCCGCCCCGTCCGTCCTCGCTCACGTCGATGTCGTACGTGGCCTCCCAGCCGTGCCCGCAGTCGAGGCACACGAACGAGTAGGCGCGTCGCACATGATCGGTGTGCATGGTCCACCTCCTGAAAACCGCACGTTCGGCGGGACCCTCTCCATTTTTGCACAGTGCAACGATCCGAATCGGAACTCGATCCTCCGCTTCCTCGGCGAGGCCGTCAACCCCAGGAGCCTCGACCCCGCCGGAGAGACGCGCACCGACGCCCGCCCACGATTGCACCGAGGGCAAAGATCTCATTGCACCGAGGAGTCGGGCGTGCCTAGGGTCGGCCCATGACCCCCTTCCTCGCCTGCGAGGACAGCGGTTCGGCCGCCTCCCCGCGGTTGCCTCTCGTCCTCGTCCACGGCCACCCCTTCGACCGCACGATGTGGACCCCCCAGGTGGACGCCTTCTCCCCGGAGCGCCGGGTCGTGGCCCCCGACCTGCGCGGTTACGGCGCCTCCCCGGTCGTTCCCGGAGCCACCCCGCTCTCCGTCTTCGCCGCGGACATCGAGGCCCTGCTCGACGAACTGGCCGTGGACGGCTTCGTCCTGGTGGGCCTGTCGATGGGCGGCCAGATCGCCATGGAGTGCTGCGCCCGCCTCGGCGACCGCGTCCGCGGGCTGGTCCTCGCCGACACCGTGCCGACACCGGAGACCCCGGCGGGCAGAGCCGCCCGCAGGGCCATGGCGGACCGGCTGCTGCGCGAGGGCATGCGCGGGTACGCCGACGAGGTGCTGGAGCGCATGGTCGCCCCGTACGCCCCCGCCGAGGTCCGCGACCACGTCCACCGGATGATGGCCGCGGCACCGCCCGAAGGTGCCGCCGCCGCCCTGCGCGGCCGTGCCGAACGACCCGACTACCGGGCCGCGCTGGCCCGGCTCGCGGTTCCCGCGCTGGTCGTGGTCGGCGAGGACGACACCTACACCACGGTGCAGGACGCCCGCCTGCTGGACGCGCTGCTTCCCGACTCCGCGCTGCACGTCGTCGAGGGCGCGGCACATCTGCCGAACCTGGAACGCCCGGAGGAGTTCAACGCGGCGCTGGCCGGGTTCCTCGCCCGGGTGGACTCCGCCGGATAGCCGGCCTGCCGGGGCGGGTGGCACCAGAAGGCGGGCCCGCCGGCGGGTGGCACCGGCACGTACGCGGCGCGGGCCGCCCTGTGCAGGGAGGGCGGCCCGCGCCATGTGGGGGGTGGTGCTCAGCCGGCCGAGCACTACTCGGCCGGGCGTGCTCAGCGGACGGTGACGGCGGTCTTCTGCAGCGCCTTGTCCAGGGCCGCGGTGAAGCCGTAGGCCCACATCCGGTTCACGCTCGCCCGCTCGTTGGCGTCCGGGTAGGGGTTGGTGCAGGACGGGCCGGGGCCGCCGCCGGACATCAGCTCGCTGCACGGACCCGAGTAGTCGTCGGGCAGGCCGAGGACGTGGCCGGTCTCGTGGGCGGCCACCCGGGTGGAGTCGTACTGCTGGTTCTGCCGGTAGTCGAGGAAGATGTACCCGCGGCCGTGCCCGTCGGTGGAGGCGTAGGAACCGCGCGAGTCGTTGCCCTCGTAGTAGGCGAAGTCGGCGTTGTAGCCCTGCACGAGCCGCACGTTCGACACGGAGCTGTTCCAGATCTGGGCGCTGCGGGCTATCTCCGCGCTGAACGAGGGGGCGTTGGAGGCGTCGTAGACGACCGTGACGGCCGACGTGCTGTACGGCTGCGCGGCGCGCTTCTCGGCGACCGAGCGCACCACGGCGTCGAAGAAGGCCTGATTCGCCTGTTCGTCTGCGGTCGAACCGGTGTACCCGGCGAACGCCGCGTGCGCCGCGGGGGCGGCGGGAGCCGCGGAGGCCGCCGGTGCGAGGGCGAAGGCGCCCAGGGCGAGGGCCGACGCCGCCAGGACGGACGTCGCCGAGGAAAGGGGCATGGAAAGACGCATCGATGACTCCTGAGGTGGGGGGTGAGTCGTCGTCATCGGTGAGTCTGGGCGCCGCCGGGGGCCGCTGTGATGATGGCAACCGGCGATAGGACGCCGCTATCACCTGCCCCTTACGCGTGTTTCAGACGGGGTTTGCGCGTCTGGTGCACCACGTTGTTCCGCCTTACCCTCCCAGTCCATGGAGCTCGAGGTGAGGCATCTCCGCGCGCTGTGCGTCATAGCCGACACCGGCAGCCTGCACCGGGCCGCACGCCAACTCGGCGTCGCGCAGCCTTCGCTGAGCACCCAGCTGCGCAGGATCGAGCAGGCGCTGGGCGGCACGCTGTTCCTGCGGACCCGCACCGGCTGCCGCCCCACCCCGCTGGGCCGGCTGGTGCTGAGCCGGGCCCGGCCGCTGGTGGCCGAGATGCGGTCCCTGGTCACGGAGGCGCGTGCCGCGGCGGCGGACGGGCCGCTGCGCATCGGCTCCACCGCCAGCAGGGCACTGCCCGGCTGGCTGCGCCGCCTGCGCGGGCGGGGGCAGGACCCGACGCTGCACATGAACGTCTCCGCGAACGCGCTGCTGCGCATGGTCGCCGACGGTCAGCTCGACGTCGCCTTCGTGCACGAGGTCGAGGGCAGCCCGCTGCGGGTCCCGGACGGCCTGCGGCTGCGGGTGCTGGTCGAGCGCGAGCCGCAGTGCGTGTCGCTGCCCGCCGACCACCCGGCGGTGGTGCGTCCGGTGGTCGACGTCGCCGAGCTGGCCGAGGACCGCTGGATGATCGATCCGACGGTGGACGGCGAGTGGGACGCCGTGCAGCGCATGTTCCGGTCGGCCGGGATCAACCCGCACGTCCTGCACGGCGACTATCACACGGCTGCCGCGCTGGTCGCGACCGGCGAGGTCGTCACCGTCTGCCAGCCGACCTGCCTGTCCCGGCCGGACATGGCGGTACGCCGCCTGCACGGTGACCCGCTGGGGGTGCGGCTGCTGCTCGCGGCCCGCACCGAGACCGACCTGGACGGTGTCGGGCCTGCGCTGGAGGAGGCGTACCGGGAGACCGCCCGGCAGGCGCCGGCGTACCGGGAGTGGCTGGAACGCGACGGCGTGGCGGCGCGGATCCCGGCCCTCCCCTGAGCACCCCGCCCGCCCCGGCGGCCACCGCTCCGACGGCGGCCCGCAGCCGCATGATCATCTGTAGCACCCCTGCCGGCATCGACCGGCCCGGGAAGTGAACGCCTTCCACCTGTAGGGGTGTTGACAGGGGCGACTTTCCGCCACTCACCCCTCCCCAAGATCACGGCTTCGGGCCGCTAACCTTACGTGTCCGTCCTGGCCAGGGTTTGACGGGCTTCAACTCACGCGAAGGGTTGCGCACATGGGCATTCTCACTCTCCTGCGGAACGCGTTCGGTCGGTCACGCAAGGGTGGTGCCGCCGAAGCAGAGAGTGCGGCTACGACTCCTGCCCAGGGGCCGGAGCCGACGGTTCCGTCCCCGTCGCCGGAACCGGAGCCCGCGGCGGTCGCCGCCCGGGCCGAGGCGCCGGCCGAGGCGCCGACCGAGGCCGAGACCCCGGTCGCGGCCCAGGTACCGGAGCCGCGCAGCGGCTCCACCGACCGCGATGACGAGCATGAACTGGTGTCGGCCGCCTTCGACCGGCCCGGCACCTCCGAGGCGGCCCCGGACGGGACCGCCGGGGAGGAAGAGGAGGAACCGGAAGCGGAGGCAGCGGCGCCGGAGGAGTCCGAGCCGGCCTCCGGGGTGCCCGCGCCGGCCGCCCCCGCCGAGGGGTCGAGCGCGGACGCCGCCGCGGAGTCCGGTGCGGAGGCCGCCGTCCCGGCCCCCGCGGACTCCGCCGGGGAGGCCGAAACCGAACCCCGGACCGAGCCCGAGCACGCGCCCGCGGGCGAGGCGGAGGCGGCGACCGCGGCGGAGTCCGCGGGGGCCGGAGCCAAGACCGACTCTGGAGCCGAGGCCGAGGCTGACGCGGGCGCCGGGACCAAGACCGAGGCCGACGCCGAGGCCGACGCTGACGCGAACGCCGGAGCCGAGACCGACGCCGACGCTGACGCTGACGCCGGAGCCGACGGGGAGGGGAGCGCCGTCGAGCCGGCCGCGCCGGCGGAGCCGGAACCGGCCGCGGACGTGGTCGCCGAGGAGGCCCCGGAGGCCCCCGCGGCTTCCCTGCCGGAGCCCGAGTCGGCTGCCGGGACCGCCACCGGCGACGTGCCCGGGACCGAGACCGCCGCTACGCCCGAGCCGGCCGCCGAGGAGGCTACCCCGGCGGCGGAACCGGCCGCGGAGCCCGCCACCGGGACGACGGCGGAGAAGGAGCCGGAGCCCGCGCCGGAGCCGGAGCCCGCGCCCGGACAGGCGCAGGACGCGGCCGCGGAGCCCGCCCGCCCCGAGGCGGATGCCGAGGCCGCACCCGAAGCGGAGCCCGCCGCCGAGACCTCCGCCGAGACCGGAACCGGAACCGGAACCGAGACGGAGCCCGCCGCCGCCGAGACCGGCACCGAGCCCGAGGCCGAAGCGGAGCCCACCCCCGAACCCGCCGCCAAGACCGGAACCGAAACCGAGACGGAGACCCCCGCTACCAAGACCGGCACCGAGCCCGAGGCCGAAGCGGAGCCCACCCCCGAACCCGCCGCCAAGACCGGAACCGGAACCGAGACGGAGACCCCCGCTGCCAAGGTCGGCACCGAGCCCGAGGCCGAAGCGGAGCCCGCCGCCGAGACCGCCGCCGAGACCGGAACCGGAACCGAGACGGAGCCCGCCGCTCCGGCGGGCCGCGCGGTCCCCGAGGGCCTCGGTGCGCTCGCCTCCGCCTTCCAGGCGGCCGGCGACGTCCTGGAGAAGCAGGGGCTGGCCTCGGCCCGCGCCAAGGTGTACCTGGTCCTCGACCGGTCCGCCTCGATGCGCCCGTACTACAAGGACGGCTCCGCCCAGGCCCTCGGCGAGCAGACCCTCGCCCTCGCCGCCCACCTGGACGCCGACGCCGCGGTCCACGTGACCTTCTTCTCCACGGAGCTGGACGGCACCGGCGAGCTGACCCTGTCCGGCCACGAGAACAGGATCGACGAGCTGCACGCCTCGCTCGGCCGGATGGGCCGCACCAGCTACCACGCGGCCGTCGCCGAGGTCCTCGCGGAGCACGGCAGGTCCGCCGACCCGGCCGCCCCGGCCCTGGTCGTCTTCCAGACGGACGGCGCCCCGGACGCGAAGACGCCCGCCACCAAGTCCCTCGCCGAGGCCGCGGAGAAGCACCCCTCCGTGTTCTTCTCCTTCGTCGCCTTCGGCGAGCACGACAACAAGGCCTTCGACTACCTGCGCAAGCTGAAGACCGGCAACACGTCCTTCTTCCACGCCGGCCCCGCGCCCCGGGAGCTGACGGACACCGAGCTGTACGAGGGCGTCCTCGCCGCCTGGCGCCCGTAGCCGCAGCAGGACACCCCCCGGTCGGTCACCCGGTGTGTCCGGCACCTCACGGTCGGGCCGCCCCTTCCCACCCCTCAGAACGGGAAGCGGGCGGCCCACCCGTCTCGGCTACGATTTCAAGGTTCGTAGACGACCCGACCTGGGAGCAGCCCGCGATGGCTCGACACCTCATCACCAGCGCCCTTCCGTACATCAACGGGATCAAGCACCTGGGCAACATGGTGGGGTCCATGCTCCCGGCGGACGTGTACTCCCGCTACCTGCGCCTGCGCGGCCACGACGTCCTCTACATCTGCGCGACGGACGAGCACGGCACCCCCGCCGAGCTGGCCGCCAAGGAGGCCGGGCTGTCGGTGGCCGAGTTCTGCGCCCAGGCGCACGACGCTCAGAAGGCCGTCTACGACGGCTTCGCGCTCGCCTTCGACTACTTCGGCCGCAGCTCCAGCCCCGAGAACGTCGAGATCACCCAGCACTTCGCCCGCCGGCTGAACGAGAACGGCTTCATCGAGGAGCGGGCGATCCGCCAGGTGTACTCGCCCGCCGACGGCCGTTTCCTCCCGGACCGCTACGTCGAGGGCACCTGCCCGCACTGCGGCTACGACAAGGCCCGCGGCGACCAGTGCGAGAACTGCACCCGGGTCCTGGACCCCACCGACCTGATCGACCCGCGTTCGGCGATCTCCGGCTCCACGGACCTGGAGGTCCGCGAGACCAAGCACCTGTTCCTGCTCCAGTCGAAGCTGCAGCACGAGGTCGAGGAGTGGGTCGCCCGCCACGAGGAGGACTGGCCGCACCTCGCCGCCTCGATCGCCCGCAAGTGGCTGAACGAGGGCCTCCACGACCGTGCGATCACCCGCGACCTGGACTGGGGCGTCCCGGTCCCGGCCGACACCTGGCCCGAGCTGGCGGCCGAGGGCAAGGTCTTCTACGTCTGGTTCGACGCCCCGATCGAGTACATCGGCGCGACGAAGGAGTGGGCGGACCAGGACCCGGAGAACCGCGACTGGAAGTCCTGGTGGTACGACGCGGACGACGCCGTCCGCTACACCGAGTTCATGGCGAAGGACAACGTGCCCTTCCACACCGTGATGTTCCCGGCCACCGAGCTGGGCGTGCGGGAGCCGTGGAAGAAGGTCGACTACGTCAAGGCGTTCAACTGGCTGACCTACTACGGCGGCAAGTTCTCCACCTCGCAGAAGCGGGGCGTCTTCACCGACCAGGCCCTGGAGATCCTTCCGGCGGACTACTGGCGCTACTTCCTGATCGCCAACGCCCCCGAGTCCGACGACGCCTCCTTCACCTGGGAGCACTTCACGGCCACGGTCAACAAGGACCTGGCCGACACCCTGGGCAACTTCGTCAACCGGGTGCTGTCGTTCTCCCGCAAGCGCTTCGGGGACGAGGTGCCCGCGGGCGGCGCACCGGGCGAGGCGGAGGCGAGGCTCGGCGAGGAGATCGCGGCGCTGCTCGCCGAGTACGAGCAGCACATGGAGGCCCTGCAGTTCCGCAAGGCGGCCGCCGCGCTCCGGGCGCTGTGGTCGGCGGGCAACTCCTACCTGGAGGAGAAGGCCCCCTGGCTGGAGATCAAGACCGACAAGGACGCCGCCGCGCTCACCCTGCGCACCGCGATGAACCTGATCCACCTCTACGCGGTGGTCTCGGAGCCCTTCATCCCCGCGACGGCGAGGACGATGCGGGAGGCTTTCGCCCTGGCGGACGACACGGCCGCCTGGGTCGACGCGGACCGGGCCCGCGCACTGACCGCGGTGCCGGCCGGCACGCCCTTCACCGTCCCGCCGGTGCTGTTCGCCAAGCTCACGGACGAGGACCTGGACGCCTACAAGGAGCGCTTCGGCGGCGAGCCGGCCGAGTAACCGCAGCGGAGAGCGGGGCACCGCGCGGAGAGCCGGGCGGAGAACGCCAAGGCGGAGCGGCGGACGGGACCGGAGGGCAGGACGGCACAGGCGCCCGCGGGGGCCCGGGTACCTGTCGGTGCGGAGAACTGCGACAGATTCGGGAGAAGTGTCGCAGTTCTCGCACCCCCACCCAGGGCCGGGGCGTACGTCCGGACCCCGTCACGTCACGCCGGAAAACCCGGCACCACCGGTACTACTCGCGTCGGCGGTGCGAGCGCGCTACCGCCGAGGCCGGTCGGCTCCGCCCGCCGGCGCCGTCGTACTCCTCGCTCACCCGGTACCCGGGGACGGAGGGCCAGCGGACCGTCAGCACCACGGACTCCTCCTCCGCGATCCAGGAGTGGTCGACGCCCCGACCCCACACGACGTAGTCGCCCTGCCCGGCCAGGAGGACGCTGCGCCCGGGCAGTTCCACCCGGAAGCGCCCGCTGATGAGGACCAGCAGGGCGGTGCGCTCCTCACCGGTCACCCAGTGCGCCCGCTCCTCGCCCTGCGGGTGGACACCCCACTTGATCTCCACGTCCTCGCTGTGCCGGGGATCGGAGGCCTCCTTGAAGTGCCCCAGCAGCCACCCCCGGTCCAGTGCCGCGTCCCTGCCCGCATTGCCCACGTACACACCGTCGGTCATGGCCCCGGAAGGTAGCAGCCGACCACGTCGGCAGGCGCAGGCCCGCCCGGCCCGGGGCCGTCGCGGCGCCGCTCCCGGTCGCGCCCCGCGGAGCCCACCGGACGACGGCCGAACAGCGGCCGGACAGCGGCCGGACGGGCGGCCGGACGGCGGCCGGGTCAACCGCCCCGCACCAGCCGGCGCAGTGCGTGCCCGACCCGGCTGAGCGCATGCCCGACCCGGCTCAGCAGTTCCAGCACGAGGAGCAGGGCGGCCGCGGCGAGGCACACCCGTGCCGCCCCCCAGCTTCCGGCGGCCGCCGCGTGCGTGTAGGAGGCGACCCAGGGACCGCTGTCCCCCAGGTCCCAGACGGGCCGGTCCGGCAGCTCGGCGGCGACCGCGCCGTTGACGAGCAGGCAGACCACCGCGAGCACGACCAGCCAGAACGCCGCGATGACGAGGCTCCGCAACGCCTGCCGCCGCCCCCGTGAACGTGTCATGTCCTCCCCCTCTTCGGACGCACCACTGTACGCATGCCCCCGTGCGCGGTATACCTGGCGTTGATCATGCAGCCCCGGTGGAGTGCCGGGGGCGCGGGGGCACGCGGTTGCCCGACGAGTGGGGGTCCCTTCCATGGCGCTGTTCGGCAACGCACATCCCGTCGACCCGGGCGAGGCCCAGAACGAGTACGCCCGCCTGCTGGGACCGGACGAGCGGGTGCATGCCGCGTACCTGCTGGTCCGCGACACCATCATGCTCACCGACCGGCGACTGCTCCTGGTCGACAAGCAGGGCATCACCGGCAAGAAGGTGGAGTACCACTCCATCCCCTACCGCAGCATCACCCACTTCGCGGTGGAGACCGCCGGCCACCTCGACCTGGACGCCGAGCTGAAGATCTGGGTCTCCGGCAACTCGGTCCCGATCGAGAAGACGTTCACCAAGGGCGTCGACATCTACGAGGTGCAGGCCATCCTCACCCAGTACGTGGCGAAGTAGGCGATGCCGGGGGGAAGGTGGGAACCTGGGACGGTGCCCACCTGACACCCTCACCACGCCCCCCGAGCCGCACCGGCGCCTGCTCGCCGACACCCTGGCCGCGGACACCCCGCACCCTCTCGTCCTGGCCGGCGGATACGCCCTCCAGGCGCACGGCCTGCTGGACCGCCCGCACGGGAACGTCGACGTGGCGACGGAGAGCCCGGCACCGATGACGGAGATCACCGCGGCGGTGGTCGCGGCCCTGGAGTCCCGCGGCCACGCGGTCCGCACCCGCGCCCTCACCGCGCTCTCCGCACAGCTCGTCGTCACCGACCCGGAGACCGGCGCGCCCTGCGACCTCTCCCTGCACCGGGAGTCCTTCCGGCACCCGCCGGTGCTCACCGGATACGGGCCGGCCCTGTCCCTGGAGGACGCGGTCGGCACCAAGATCCGTGCCCTCTACGACCGCGGCGCCGCCGTCGACCTGATCGACGCCCGGGCCGCCGCAGCCCGCTTCAGCTTCCCCGACCTGGAGGAACTGGGCCGCCGCCACGCCCTCGACCCCTTCGACCTGCCCACGCTCCAGTCCCGCCTCACCGGCACCGACTGGTACCCGGACAGCGACTTCACCACCCGCGGTCTGCCCGCCCCGTCCATCCCCGCACTGCGCGCCTGGGCCCAGCGCTGGTCCGACGACATCGCCGAACGCCTCCTGGAGGAGGGCGCCTCACCGGACCCGACGGACGGCTCGGAACCTGCGACATGACGGCGCCTGGCGAGATGCAGGAGCGGGGCACGTCAGTCGAGGGATCAGTCTCCGGTCGCGTACGCCACGAAGTCCGCCCATGCCTCCGGCGCGAGGGCAAGGCGGGGGCCGGTGTCGCTGTACTTGGAGTCGCGGACGTGGATGGCGCGGGGGGTGTTGGCGACCTCGACGCAGGAGTCACCTTCGTTGCCGTCGCTGTAGCTGCTCTTGAACCAAGCCAGTTCGGAGGCGTCCCCGGCGGAGGCCTTGCGGATCATGTTTCTCCCAGCAGTTGCTCGATGAAGGCCAGCGACTCCCCCGGCGGGAGGGCCTGCGCCCGGATGGTGCCATACCGCAACTCAAGGATGCGGAGGTGCCTTGGGTCGGAGATCGGCCGTCCACTGAACGCACCATCGGAGCGCCCCACGGCCGTTCCGTCCTCGAACTTCAGCAACTCGATCTTGCCGTCCAGGCCCGGATGAGTCTCCCGGTGTGTCGGCATCACCTGGAGCGAGACGTTACGCAAACGCCCCACCTCCAACAGACGTTCGAGCTGCTGCTGCCACACCATTGTGCCTCCGAGCGGCCTCCGGAGCGGCGCCTCTTCCAAGACGAAGCTGAGGGCGGGTGCAGGGTCCCGATCGTAGATCGACTGCCGAGCCATGCGTGCGGCGACCATCCGCTCGACCTCCTCCTCCGAGTACGGAGGTTGCCGTGACTCGAAAGCTGCCCTGGCGTGCTCAGGTGTCTGCAACAACCCGCTGATGCTATGGCACACGTACACCGCGATCTCGACCGCCCGCGCCTCCATCTGTGCCAGGTCCCGCACCTTCTTCGGGTACCGGACCTTCGCCACGTCCTCCTTCATCGCGGCGAGCAGTCCACCCGCCCCCAACACCTCGTCCGCCCTGTCCAGATACTCCGGCCGAGGAATCCGCTTCCCGCTCTCGATCTTGTAGACGAGGTCCTCGCCGTACCCCACCGCCTTGCCGAAGTCGCCGGCCCGCATGCCCACGGCCTCCCGCCGGAGCTTCAACTGCCGCCCCACGGTCGCCACGACCGCGACACCCCACTCGTCGTCCGGGTCCACCTCCCACCCCGGCTCGTCAGCCTCGGTCCTGAGCTGCCGAACCTCGCCGTCCACCGACATGCGCGCCCCTCCGTCGTACCGCCTCGTACCAGCCACGCCCTACCCGTACGCGCCGCCCCGACAAGCCCGGACACCACCGGACAACGACCGGACAGTGACCGTCCGCAACCAGCACGTCACTCTCACGGTAGGCACATCCGGCCACGCTGAGTGACGTGAACCGGAAACTCCCCCAACCCGACGGCCACATCCCCAACTTCAGCGCCCTGCTGTACCCCACGCCCCGAGGCGCCCGCCTCGCCCGCCCGCTCGCCACCGCACAACTGCCGGTGTGGGGCTTCCCGTTGGACCCGACGCAGCTCATCGTGGCCCAACCGGCCGGCAACGCCGCAGCTCACGGCCGCGTCCCCGGCCGGAGCTTCCGGCTGCTGCTCCACGTGGCCGGCACGACTCTCCGCATCGGGGTCACGGACACCCGCCGTGACCGGTTCCCGCACCGCCGCCCCGCGGCACCGACCGAGGAATCCGGCCGTGGTCTCACCCTCGTGTCCGCCCCGGCCGCCCGCTGGGGTGTGATCCCGGGCCTGCCGCCCCGCAAGACGGTCCGGGCCGAACTCACCTTCGCCGCCCCGCAAACACCGGCACCCGACGGCCTGCGCTCCGGCCGGACCTGCGCTCCCTATGAACTACTCACCGGGGAGAAAGAACCCAGCCAAGCCCCACCCCTCCCTCCCGCCGGGCAAACTCACTCCCGCGAGTGAATATGCCCAATTGGGCTGGCTTTCGGCCCGGTTTGCTGCCGTACGCTCAGCGCCAGCAGCACACGGACAACCCCAGACATGCGACGGCCCTCGCCGGGACTGGCATCCCAGTGCGAGGGCCTGACCACCGAGGAAGAGGACGCTTCCCGATGGACACCCAAAACCCTAGCGCGCCCTCGCGCGCCCAGTCCCGTATCGCGGGGAAAAACCACCCCGACGGGCAGCGGACCGCCGGCGTCGTCCACGACCACGTCCGCCACACCGAGAACTTCACGGTGATCGGCAACGACCTGGCCCAGCACCCGGAGCTGTCCCTGCTCGCCATCGGACTGGGCTGCTACATCCAGTCGGTGCGGCCGGGCACCGCCGTGGACATCAAGACCCTCGCCGCCCGCTTCCCCGAGGGCCCCACCCGCATCGCCGCCGCCCTGCGGGAGCTGGAAACCCACGGCTACCTGCGCCGCAGCCGCGAACGCACGGACACCGGCCGGATCGTCACCCGCACGGTCTCCTGCAACCGGCCCGGCCACCGCGCCGCCCGGGAGACGGCCACCCCCAGGTCCGCCACCCGGCGCACGCCCCCCGACAAGCCCGCGCCACGCAAGCGCCTCCCCGCCGTACCCCGGCCCGCGTTTCCCGCCCCCGCACTCCTCCAGAAGGCGGTCGACGTCCTCGCCGGCCTCCGCCGCCACGACCCGCGCCTCCTCCTCTCCGCCACCGACGCCGAGCACCTCGCCCCGGGCGTCGCCGCCTGGCTGGAACGCGACCTCACCCCCACCGCCGTACGCCACGCGCTGACCTCGAACCTGCCGAACGAGCCCCTGGTCCGCCCGGCCGCCCTCCTCGCGCACCGCCTCACCGCCCAGCTACCGCCTCCGCCGCCGTTCCGGGCCCCGGCCTCACCGGCCCCCGAACCACGCCACCCCCTCCAGAACTGCGAGGGCTGCGACCACGCCTTCCGCGCGCCTGAACCAGGTCGCTGCCGCGACTGCCGAACCGGTCTCCCGGGGGCCGCCTAGCATGAACGTGACGATCCTTGCCCCTCGGCACGGACGACGAGGAGCGAGCGCCATGAGCATCGCCCCGGACAACCCGCAGCAGGGCGCCTCCCACCTGTACCAGGCCATGCGGGACTTCGTTCAGTCCATGGACGCCACGCTGCCCGGGACGTTCGAGATCACCAAGGAAGGGATCGTCCACGACACGATGTCGCGGGGAGGGCCTCACGAGGTCACGGCCGCACACATCAGCCGCCGTCTGGAAAGGCTGATGCCGGACGAGTTGCCGGCCCACACCGGCACACCCGATGTGGAGGACGAGCCCGAGGGCATCATGCGCCGCAGAACGACTGGGTCACGAAGATGCGCGACCACCCCCTCATGGGCGTCCCCATCTACGTGATCTTCGACCCGCGTACGGGCGAGGGCGCCGTCCTCACCGAAATCCACACCACCCACGACGGCCCCCGCTACGCCACCCGCAAGGACTTCGTCTACGGCGAGGACGTCACCATCGCCGACTGGACCGTCTCGACCCGCAATCTGCCGCTCTACCGGAGCGAGGGCAGCGAGCAACGCTGAGGGACGGCGACAGGGCCCCCACGTGCGCACACCGCCGGACGAGTGGAACAGGTGGCGGCCGACGCCGAGAGGCTCGGAACCGTCACGGCTCCGAGCCTCCTGAAACGGCGCCCGACCTACTTGGGCTGCGGCTTGTGCACCGAGAGGTGCAGCTCCTTCAGCCTGGACTCCTCCAGCTCCGTCGGCGCGCCCATCATCAGGTCCTGGGCGTTGCCGTTGAGCGGGAAGGAGATGGTCTCGCGGATGTTGGGCTCGTCGGCCAGCAGCATGACGATGCGGTCGACGCCCGGTGCGATGCCGCCGTGCGGCGGGGCGCCGAAGCGGAAGGCGCGCAGCATGCCGGCGAACTCGCGCTCGGTGACCTCGCGGTCGTAGCCCGCGATCTCGAACGCCTTCAGCATGATCTCCGGCTCGTGGTTCCGGATCGCGCCGGAGGACAGCTCGACGCCGTTGCAGACGATGTCGTACTGCCAGGCCAGGATGTCGAGCGGGTCCTGGTTCTCCAGGGCGTCCATACCGCCCTGCGGCATGGAGAACGGGTTGTGCGAGAAGTCGATCTTTCCGGTGTCCTCGTCCTTCTCGAACATCGGGAAGTCGACGATCCAGCAGAAGCGGAAGACGTCCTCCTCGAAGTGGCCGGCCCGCTTGGCGGTCTCCACCCGCACCGCGCCCATGATCTTCGAGACCTCGGCGAACTCGCCCGCGCCGAAGAACACCGCGTGTCCGGGCTCCAGGCCCAGGCGCTCGGTGAGGACCTTGACGTTCTCCTCGGTGAGGAACTTGGCGATCGGGCCGCTGAGCGCACCGCCCTCGCCGACCCGCACCCAGGCCAGGCCCTTCGCGCCCTGCTCGACCGCGTACTCGCCGAGCTGGTCGAAGAACTTGCGGGGCTGGTCCTGGACCGCCGGGACCGGCAGCGCGCGCACGTGCTTGCCGGCGAACGCCTTGAACTCCGAGCCCTCGAAGACGTCCGTGATGTCGACGAGCTCGAGCTGGGCGCGCAGGTCCGGCTTGTCGGAGCCGTACTTCATCATCGCCTCGCGGAACGGGATCCGCGGGAACGGCGAGGTGACGTGGCGGCCGTTGCCGAACTCCTCGAACAGCTCGGTCATCAGCTTCTCGACCGGCTGGAAGACGTCCTCCTGCTCGACGAAGCTCATCTCGACGTCGAGCTGGTAGAACTCGCCGGGCGAGCGGTCGGCGCGGGCGTCCTCGTCACGGAAGCAGGGCGCGATCTGGAAGTAGCGGTCGAACCCGGAGATCATCAGCAGCTGCTTGAACTGCTGCGGGGCCTGCGGCAGGGCGTAGAAGCGGCCCGGGTGCAGACGGGAGGGCACGACGAAGTCACGGGCGCCCTCGGGGGAGGTCGCGGTCAGGATCGGCGTGGCCAGCTCGTTGAAGCCCAGCCCCGACATCTTCTGCCGGATCGCGGAGATCACCTGGGTGCGCAGCATGATGTTGCGGTGCATGCGCTCGCGGCGCAGGTCGAGGAAGCGGTACTCCAGCCGCAGCTCCTCGTTGACGCCGTCCTCGGTGTTGATCGTGAACGGCAGCGGGCCGGCCTCGCCGAGCACCTCGACGGTGGAGACCTCGACCTCGATCTCACCGGTGGGCAGGTTCGGGTTCACGTTCTCGGTTCCACGTGAAACAACGCGGCCGTCGACGCGGACCACGGTCTCCTTGGAGAGCCGGTCCAGGGTCTCGTAGGCCTCGGTTCCGGGGCGCGCCACGAGCTGCGTGATCCCGTAGTGATCACGCAGATCGATGAACAGGATGCCGCCCAGGTCGCGCCGATTGTGCAGCCAGCCGCTCAGCCGGACGTCGCTGCCGACGTCAGAGGCGCGGAGCTCGCCGCAGGTGTGGGACCTGTACCGATGCATCGTCGTTCATCCAGCCTTCGCGGATCGGGAATTTCCGGGGACCGTTTCCCGGACGACCCCAGGGTACCGGCCGCCCCGAGATCGCCGCCCGCCCTTATAACGGGTCCTCCGCGGGGCCGCACACGGGGCCGCACACGGGGCCTCACACGGGGCTGCACGCGGGGCTGCACGCGGCCGCACGGGTTCGCAAGGGGTGCGCCGGGGGACGGGGCCGCTCGCGAGGCCCGGCGAGGGCGGAGGCCGCCGCGGTCCGGGCTCCTCGCCGGGTCAGCGGTGGCAGCGTTCGATCGCATCTTCTTACAGTGGGGCAATGCGCACTGGTGAGCCCCTCCCCACCGTGGGCGAGGTCCTCGCCTCCCTCGCGACCGGACTGTGGCGCTGGGACACGGCAACAGGAGAGGTCTCCGTGGACGCGGAGGCCGCACGTCTGCTCGGGCTGCCCACCGAACCGGCCACCCTCACCGAGGCGCAGGTGCGGTCCCGGCTCCACCCCGTCGACTGGAACGAGATCACCGGGGTCGTGCAGCTCGCGGTCGCCGAGGACACCCTGGCCGAGGTACGCATCCGGATCATGGACGCACGGGGCCGGGTCGTCCGCGTCGTCCGCAGCCGGTCGAAGCCGTCGTTCGACCCGCAGCGGAGGGCCTACGAGCTGATCGGCACCCTCCAGGAGGTCACCGAGCCGCTGCCGGGCACCCCGGCCGGACGCAGGGCGGTCACCGGCGACTGGCGGCGCTCGCGGGAGGCCTTCCTGCTCGACGCGGGCCGCGCACTGGCCGAGGCCCGGTCCACCGCCGAAGTGCTGCGGGTCGCGGCCGGACTGTCCATGCCGGGCTTCTCACCCGACGGACTGGCCGTGTTCGGCGCGGAGGGCGACCGGTTGACGATCATCGGCCACCACGGGCAGCAGTCCGGCGACGAGGGCCCCTTCGCCGCGATGGCCCTGGCCACCGACTACCCGGCCGCCGAGGTGGTGCGCACCGGCCGCGCGGTGTACCTCTCCTCGCCGGAGGAGTACCGCCTGCGCTACCCGGTGACCTGGCCGCTCGCCCAGCGGTTCAACCGCCGCTCCTGGGCGTTCCTGCCGCTGACCGTGGCCGGACGCACCATGGGCGCCTGGATGGCCGCGTTCACCTACCCGGTCGCCTTCACCCCCGACGAGCGCAGCGTGCTCACCACCGTGGCCCGGATGCTGGCGCAGGCCCTGTCGCGGGCCGGAACCGCCGAGTCCGAGCGGGAGCTCACCGACGGGCTGCAACGCTCGATGCTGCCCCTGCTCGGCCCCGGCATCCCCGGTATGAGCATCGCCGCCCGCTACGTCCCCACCGGCGGCGGACTCCAGGTCGGCGGTGACTGGTACGACGTGATCCCTCTGCCCGGCGGAAAGTTCGCGCTGGTCATCGGGGATGTGCAGGGGCACGATGTGCGCGCGGCGAGTCTGATGGGCCAGCTCCGCATCGCGCTGCGCGCCTACGCCGCCGAAGGGCACCGGCCGGACGCGGTGCTCTCCCGCGCCTCCCGCTTCTTCTACGGCATCACGCACGCCGACGAGGGGCCGGACGGCGCCGCCGGCACTGATCCGCGCTTCGCCACCTGCCTCTACATCGAGGTCGACCCGGCGACCGGCACAGTGGAGACCTCCCGGGCGGGTCATCTGGACCCGGCGGTGCGGATGCCCGACGGCACGGTGCTGGTGCGCAGCACGGCCGGCGGGCTCCCCCTCGGCATCGACCCGGACTGCGACTACCCGACCAGCCGGCTCGCCCTGGAACCGGGCGAGGCGCTGCTGCTGTGCACCGACGGCCTGGTCGAGACCGGCGGCCACGACCTGGACTCCGGCTGGCACCGCATCCGCAAGATCATGGAGAGCCACGAGGGCGACATGGAGACCCTGGCCGACGCGCTGGTCCAGGCCGTGCACGGGCCCTCCTCGCACCACACCACCGGCCCACTGGCCGACCGCCGCGAGGACGACATAGCGCTGCTCCTGCTGTGCCGGGACGGCGAGGTGTGCGGCTGCGGAACGCCCGCCGCCGCACGGCCCCCGGTGCGGCGGACCATGCTCACGGTGGCGCAGACCGAGCCGGAGTGCGTCTCCGTGGGCCGGCGGCACCTGCGCGCGCTGCTGCACGACTGGCCCTGCCCGGACCAGGTGGACTCGGCGGAGCTGCTGGTCTCCGAGATGCTCACCAACGTCCTGGTGCACACCGACTCCGACGCGCTGCTCGTCGCCGAGATCGTCGGCGACCCCGGTGCCCGCATGATGCGCGTGGAGGTCGGCGACGCGGGCGACGACCTGCCCCACAAACGCCGACCTGGCGAGCTGGCCTCCTCCGGGCGGGGCCTGGTACTGATCGAACTGCTGGCGGACTCCTGGGGGGTGGCCCCGCGCGGCGAGGGCAAGAGCATCTGGTTCGAACTGCGGGAACCGTCCGCCGCCGAACCGGCGAGCCCGCAGGACGCACGGGCAGCGGACCCGGAGGGGGCGGTCGCGGACATGGACCCGGCGGACGCGTTCTGAGCGGACCCGGGTCGGCCGACGCACGGAAGCTGCAGCGGCAGCGACGGCACTCCGTGGGAGCCCGCAGTCGCCGGTCGCCCTCGGACGTCCTCCGGCCCCCGGCACCTAGGCTCCCGGCTCCGGGGCCTCCGGTCCGCCGCCGCCGTTCTCTCCGCTCTCTCCGCCGCCGGTGCTCTCCGGGGGCTGCTGCCCGCCCCGGCCGTCCCGCAGCTCCTGGACGATCCCGAAGGCGGCCGCGGTGAGCGGCACGGCGAGCAGCATGCCGAGAATGCCGGCGACCGACGCCCCGGCGGTGATCGCGAGCATCACCACCGCCGGATGCATCTGCACCGTCCTGCTCTGGATCGCCGGCTGGAGCACGTGCCCCTCCAGCACCTGCACGGCGAGCACCACACCGAGCGCCCACAGCGCGATGGCGAAGCCGCGGTCCGCGAGCGCGACCAGCACCGAGATCGTCCCGGAGAGGAAGGCGCCGAGGTAGGGGATGTACGCCCCGACGAAGACCAGCGCGCCGAGCCCGACGGCGCCGGGCACGCGCAGCACCAGCAGCCCCGCGGTGATGCACACGGCGTCGATGAGCGCGATGAGCGTGGTGCCCCGCATGAAGCCCTCGACGGCCTGGAAGGCGCGCCGCGCCATGGCCTCCACGGTGTCCGCGGTGCCGCCCGGGGCGAGGGAGCGCAGGGTGTCGGCGGCCTTGTCGGAGTCGCGCAGGAAGAAGAAGACCAGCAGCAGCGCGAGCACGCCCATGGCGACGGCCTGGCCGACGACGCTCACCCCGCTGATCACGTTGGAGGCGGCCGTGCCCCCGAACCGGGACAGCAGGTCGCGGCCGTTGGAGGCGAGGTCGTCCAGCGAGGTTCCGGCCGCCCCGAAGTGGTCCGCGACACTCTTCGCCGCGCTCTTGAGCGAGGCGAGGATCTGGTCCCCGGTCTCGACCAGCGCGGCCACCACGATGTAGACCGCACCGCCGACCACGGCGAGCACGGCGACGCAGGTCAGGCCGGCGGCCAGAGACCGGGGCAGCCGGGCCCTGACCAGCGTCCGGTGGAAGGGGCCGAGCAGCGCGGTGCCGAGCAGTGCGAGGAGTACCGGGGTGACGGCCGTACGGAACTCCGCACACAGCCGGACGCCCACCCAGACGACACCCGCGACGAGCAGCAGCACGGCGCACCAGGCGCCGAGACGGCGGACCGGCCGGGGCAGCAGCGGGGGCGGGGAGGCCTGCACCCTCCCCAGCCGATCACGGACCGCGGACCGGTGCCGCGCCGGGGACGGCCGCATCGGTCCGTCAGGGTGAAGCCCCCGCCGGCGGGGCAGCGGAGAGCGGCCGGAGACACGCCCGGTGACCGGGCAGGAGGACACCGGCCGAAGGCCCGTGCCCGGGGACGGGCACGGGGGACACGGGCACGGGGGACACGGGAACGGGGGACGGGCACGGACGGCATGGGGACGGGCCCGTCCCCGGGCCCGGGAACGGACATGGGCACGGACGGCATGGGAACGGGCGGGCATGGGCACGGCGCCCGGGCCGCGGGACGGGGCACGCAGGTCGGCGCCGGGGGTGCGGACGGCGGTCCGGGGCGCGTGGGCCATGATGGAGGCGGCAGCCAGCAGTCAGCGCGGCGACCCGGCAGGGGCGCGCGCCCCTCAGGGTCATCGGTGGTCATGGAGAGCAGGACGAACGTCGCGGACCGTCTGCGCCGCGCGGTGCGCGGCGTCCGCAGGCCGCGTCGGCTGATCGTCGTCCTCGCCGCCGTGCTCGCGCTGGCCGTCGCCGCGGTGCTGGTGGTGAACGACCACCGGGTCGCCGCCGCCCCGCACGCCGCCGACCCCCGGTGCGCGAAGGTGGTGGACCGGGCTCCCGGCTCGGTGCGCTCCGCCTCCCGCGACTGGACCATCGGCAGGGGCGTCGTCTCCTGGGGCGGCGGACGGCTCGTGCTGCGCTGCGGGGTGAACGAGCCGGGCCCGACGGGCAACCTCTGCCTCTCCGCCGACGACGTGGACTGGGTGCTGGACGAGAAGACCCTGCAGGAGAAGGGGGTGAGCGTCCTGCGCACCTACGGTCGCTCCCCCGCGGTCGAGGTCGACTACTCCGGGCCGCGGGAGAACGTCGGCGGCATCCTGGCCTCGCTCGCGGACTCCGTCGACTGGATCCCGCAGCACTCCAAGTGCCTGGGCCTCGGCGACACCCTGTAGGCGGCCGAGGCCCGGACGGCGACGGTGCCGGTCGGCACCCGGTCAGGCCTGCGGACCCTCCTCGGTCATCCCGTGCACCGCGGGCACGGTGCCCAGACGGCCCTTCTGGAAGTCCTCGAAGGCCTGCATCAGCTCCTCGCGGGTGTTCATCACGAACGGGCCGTAGTGCGCCATCGGCTCCCGGATCGGCTGTCCGCCGAGCAGGACGACCTCCAGCTCCGGCGTGTGCGAGTCCTGCTCACCGTCCGCGCGGACGGTGAGCGAGGACCCGGCACCGAACACGGCCGTCTGCCCCAGCTGGACCGGCCGGCGCTCGGCACCCGCGCTGCCGCGGCCCGCCAGCACGTAGGCCAGGCCGTTGAAGTCCTCCCGCCAGGGCAGCGTGATCTCCGCGCCCGGTGCCAGCGTGGCGTGCACCATCGTGATCGGGGTGTGCGTGATGCCGGGGCCCTGGTGGCCGTCCAGCTCACCGGCGATGACGCGGAGCAGCGCGCCGCCGTCGGCGGAGGCGAGCAGCTGGACCTGGCCGCCGCGGATGTCCTGGTAGCGGGGGGCCATCATCTTGTCCCTGGCCGGCAGGTTCACCCACAGCTGCAGCCCGTGGAAGAGGCCGCCGGACATCACCAGGTGCTCCGGCGGGGCCTCGATGTGCAGCAGGCCCGCACCGGCGGTCATCCACTGGGTGTCGCCGTCGGTGATGGTGCCGCCGCCGCCGTTGGAGTCCTGGTGGTCGAAGATCCCGTCGATGATGTAGGTGACGGTCTCGAAGCCGCGGTGGGGGTGCCAGGGGGTGCCCTTCGGCTCGCCCGGCGCGTAGTCCACCTCACCCATCTGGTCCATCATGATGAACGGGTCGAGGTGGCGGTAGTTGATCCCGGCGAACGCCCGGCGCACCGGGAATCCCTCGCCCTCGAATCCGCTCGGCGCGGTGGTGACCGCGAGCACCGGACGCGCGACGGCATCGGCGGGAGCGGTCACGCGGGGAAGCGCCAGCGGGTTCTCGACGGTCACTGCAGGCATGGTCGGTACCTCCTTGGTACGCCCACTTTAGTTGAGCGTTGAACTTCCTGCCACCCACAACAGAAAGAGCCCGGAGGGCATTCCCTCCGGGCTCCAGACCGGCCCACCGTTCCCGACCGGCCCACCGACTCCCGACCGACCCACCGCTCCCGACCGGCCCACCGGCTCCGGACCGGCCTCGACCGGACCGCGGACCCGTGGCGCGGGCGCGGCACTCAGCCGTACATCCGGCGCATCGCGAAGTCGACCATCTCCTCCACCGCCTTCGCGTCGAACACCATCCGGTGCTCGCCCTCCATGTCCAGGACGAACCCGTACCCGGTCGGCAGCAGGTCGATCACCTCCGCGCCGGTGATCACGAAGTACTTGGACTCCTTGCCCGCGTACCGGCGCAGCTGCTTCAGCGAGGTGAACATGGGGATCACCGGCTGCTGGGTGTTGTGCAGGGCGAGGAAGCCGGGGGTGTCGCCGCGCGGGCAGTAGACCTTCGAGGTGGCGAAGATCTGCTGGAAGTCCTCCGAGGTCATCTGCCCCGTGGTGAAGGCGCGCACGGCGTCCGCGAGCGAGGGCGGGGAGGGCTCGGGGTACAGCGGCTGCTGCTGCCCGTACCCGCCGGACATGGGCTGCTGGGGCGCGGCGTACTGCTGCTGGGCGCCGCCGCCGTCCATGGGCTGGCCGTATCCGTACATGCCCCAAAGAGTAACGAGTCACAGATGGGCGGCTCGGGGTTGCTTCTTATTACCGGCGGGTAGCATCATCGGAGTCACTTGTTGGTACGTGAACTAGCGCGAGGAGACAGTGCCTCGCCGATCTCTTCCTACGGAGCCGTCGTCATGGGGCACTACAAGCCGAATCTCCGCGACATCGAGTTCAACCTCTTCGAGGTCCTGGGCCGCGACAAGCTGTACGGCACCGGCCCGTTCGAGGAGATGGACACCGACACCGCCAAGAGCATCCTCGAGGAGCTGACCCGCCTCGCGGAGAACGAGCTGGCGGACTCCTTCACCGACGCCGACCGCAACCCGCCGGTCTTCGACCCGAAGACCAACACCGCCCCGGTGCCCGAGTCCTTCAAGAAGAGCTACCAGGCCTTCATGGACTCCGAGTACTGGCGGCTGGGCCTGCCCGAGTCGATCGGCGGCACCACCGCGCCGCCGTCGCTGATCTGGTCGTACGCGGAACTGGTCCTGGGCGCCAACCCGGCCGTGTGGATGTACTCCTCCGGCCCGGCCTTCGCGGGCATCCTCCACGAGGAGGGCAACGAGGTCCAGAAGCACATAGCGAAGATCGCCGTCGAGAAGCAGTGGGGCTCCACCATGGTCCTCACCGAGCCGGACGCCGGCTCGGACGTGGGCGCCGGCCGCACCAAGGCGGTCCGGCAGGAGGACGGCTCCTGGCACATCGAGGGCGTGAAGCGCTTCATCACCTCCGGTGAGCACGACATGGCGGAGAACATCCTCCACTACGTCCTCGCCCGCCCCGAGGGCGCCGGCCCCGGCACCAAGGGCCTGTCCCTCTTCCTCGTCCCGAAGTACGAGTTCGACTTCGAGACCGGCGAGCTCGGCGAGCGCAACGGCGCCTACGCCACCAACGTCGAGCACAAGATGGGCCTCAAGGCCTCCAACACCTGCGAGATGACCTTCGGCGACCAGCACCCCGCCAAGGGCTGGCTGATCGGCGACAAGCACGACGGCATCCGCCAGATGTTCCGCATCATCGAGTTCGCCCGCATGATGGTCGGCACGAAGGCGATCTCCACCCTCTCCACGGGCTACCTCAACGCCCTGGAGTACGCCAAGGAGCGCGTCCAGGGCCCCGACCTGGCGAACTTCATGGACAAGTCCGCTCCCAAGGTCACCATCACCCACCACCCCGACGTGCGCCGCTCGCTCATGACGCAGAAGGCGTACGCGGAGGGCATGCGCGCGCTCGTCCTCTACACGGCGTCCGTCCAGGACGGCATCGCGGTCAAGGAGGCGGCCGGCGAGGACACCTCCACCGAGCACGCCCTCAACGACCTGCTCCTGCCGATCGTCAAGGGCTACGGCTCCGAGAAGGGCTACGAGCAGCTCGCCCAGTCGCTCCAGACCTTCGGCGGCTCCGGCTTCCTCCAGGAGTACCCGATCGAGCAGTACATCCGGGACTCCAAGATCGACACCCTGTACGAGGGCACCACCGCCATCCAGGGCCAGGACTTCTTCTTCCGGAAGATCGTCCGCAACCAGGGCGCCGCGCTGAACTCCCTCGCCGAGGACATCAAGAAGTTCCTCGCGCTGGGCGAGGGCGGCGAGGACCTGGCCGCGGCCCGCGAGCACCTGGCCAAGGCGGCCGTCGAGCTGGAGGCCGTCGTCGGCCTGATGCTGACCGACCTCGCGGCCACCGAGCAGGACGTCAGGAACATCTACAAGGTCGGCCTCAACACCACCCGCCTGCTGATGGCCTCCGGCGACGTGATCGTCGGCTACCTGCTGCTCAGGGGCGCCGCGGTCGCCGCCGAGAAGCTCCCGACGGCGACGGCGAAGGACAAGGCCTTCTACACCGGCAAGATCGCCGCGGCGAAGTTCTTCGCGGCCAACGTCCTGCCCGGCGTCACCCTGGCCCGCAAGGTCGCCGAGGGCGTCGAACTGGACCTGATGGACCTGGACGAGGACGCGTTCTAGGACGCAAGGGACAGCCGTAACCGCCCTCGGCACCGTCCTCACGAGGGCCCGCTTTCCGCAACGGGAAGCGGGCCCTCGTCCGTCGTTAAGGTGAACCCATGAGCGAACCCTCCCGCCCGTCCCCCGCCACCCCTACGCGGGGCGCTTCGCGCACCCAACCCTTCCACCGGGGTCACACCGACGACCTCATGGCCTTCCTCTCGGCGAGCCCCTCGCCGTACCACGCCGTGGCCACCGCCGCCGAACGGCTGGAGAAGGCGGGCTTCACCCAGGTCGACGAGACGGACGCCTGGGACGCCTCGAGCGGCGGCAAGTACGTCCTGCGCGGCGGCGCGCTGATCGCCTGGTACGTCCCCGAGGGCGCCGCGCCGCACACCCCCTTCCGCATCGTCGGCGCCCACACCGACTCCCCGAACCTGCGGGTCAAGCCGCGGCCCGACACCGGCGCGCACGGCTGGCGACAGGTGGCGGTCGAGGTCTACGGCGGACCCCTGCTGAACTCCTGGCTCGACCGCGACCTGGGCCTGGCCGGCCGCCTCACCCTGCGCGACGGGACCACCCGCCTGGTCGACGTCGACCGGCCGCTGCTGCGCGTCCCGCAACTCGCCATCCACCTGGACCGCTCGGTCTCCACGGACGGCCTCAAGCTCGACAAGCAGCGCCACCTGCAACCCGTGTGGGGCCTCGGCGACGACGTACGCGACGGCGACCTCATCGCCTTCCTGGAGCAGGAGTCCGGCCTGACCGCAGGCGAGGTCGCCGGCTGGGACCTGATGGTGCACTCCGTGGAGCCGCCCGCCTACCTGGGCCGGGACCGGGACCTGCTGGCCGGCCCGCGCATGGACAACCTGCTGTCGGTGCACGCCGGCACCGCCGCGCTGGCCGCCGCGGCCGGCCGCGACCTGCCCTGCATCCCGGTCCTGGCCGCCTTCGACCACGAGGAGAACGGCTCGCAGAGCGACACCGGCGCCGACGGACCGCTGCTCGGCTCGGTCCTGGAACGCTCGGTGTTCGCCCGCGGCGGCTCCCTGGAGGACCGGGCACGCGCCCTCGCCGGCAGCGTCTGCCTCTCCTCCGACACCGGCCACGCCGTGCACCCCAACTACGCCGAGCGCCACGACCCCACGCACCACCCGCGCGCCAACGGCGGCCCCATCCTCAAGGTGAACGTCAACAACCGCTACGCCACGGACGGTTCCGGCCGGGCCGTGTTCGCCGCGGCCTGCGAGAAGGCGGACGTGCCGCTCCAGACGTTCGTGTCGAACAACTCCATGCCCTGCGGCACGACCATCGGCCCGATCACCGCGGCCCGCCACGGCATCCGCACCGTGGACATCGGCGTCGCCATCCTGTCGATGCACAGCGCCCGCGAACTGTGCGGCGCCGACGACCCGTACCTGCTGGCGAACGCGCTGGCCGCGTTCCTGGAGGGCTGAGGAGGCCCGGGGCACGATCCGGGGCCGGGGCCGGGAGGCCACCCGGCCCCGGGAAGCCCCCGTGGTGCCTTCCGGGAGCCGGAAGGCACCACCGGAGCCGGACGGGAACCGAGCAGCCGATGCAAGGCTGTCGCCATGGCTCCTTCACCCGCGACGAACAGCATCGCGACCCGCACGGCACGCCCCGAGGACTACGACACGATCATCGCCGTGGTCGACACCTGGTGGGGAAAGCCGGTGGCAGGTCTGCTCAACCGGCTCCACCTGAACCACTTCCACGCCACCAGCCTGATCGCCGAGAGCGAGAGCGGCGATCTCGCCGGCTTCGTCATCGGTTTCCTCTCCCCGTCCCGCCCGGACGAGGCCTACATCCACTTCACCGGGGTCGCCCCGGACATGCGGCGCACCGGGCTCGCCAGGTCGCTGTACGAGCGGTTCTTCGCCGACGCGCGCCGAGGCGGCCGCACGGTCGTCAGGGCGATCACCTCGCCGCAGAACACGCGCTCCATCGCCTTCCACACCGCCATGGGCTTCGCCTGCTCGGAGCCGGTGGCCGACTACGACGGACCCGGACAGGACCGGGTCGTCTTCTCACGCCGCCTGTGACGGAACGGTCGGAGCAGGCGGCGGGGACGGGAGAGGCGCCGGGCAGGAGGGCAAGGACGGGAGGCGCCGGGCCAGGACTGCGGGGACGGGAGAGGCGCCGGGCAGGAGGGCAGGGGCGGGAGAGGCGCCGGGCAAGGAGGCTGGGCGCCCGGGTGCGGTCCACGGTCTGTCAACTCCCCGGCGGGGAATGGACGATGCGCGGCCGGGTACCCGGATGCGGCAGACAGGACCGGCGGGCCGGCCGTCCGGCCGGACCCGCTACCCGGCGTCCACCGGACGCCCGGACCCGGACCGATCTCCGGCCCGACGCCCGACCCGGGGTCCGGCCTCCGGCCGGAGACGACCGGGCCCGACCGGACCCCGACAGGAATCGACCGGACCTCGTCCGGACAGGGAGGCGACACTCATGGGCCTCGGCGGCTGCATCGTCCTGATGGCCGTGGGAGCAATTCTCACGTTCGCGACCGACTGGCACATGGAAGGAGTCAACCTCGACCTGGTCGGCATCATCCTGATGATCGTCGGCCTCATCGGCGTCGCCACGTTCAGCGGCATCCACCGGCGCCGCCGCATGGTGGTGCCGCCGACGACCGTCGTCGAGGAGGACCACCACCACGTCCGCGACGGGTACGGCATCTGACGCGCGAGCGGAGTTCCCGGCCGAGGATCAGCATTCCGCTCGCGGCACGGTACGAGGGCGCGGGAATACTCGGTTCCCGCGCCCTCGGCCCCGATCGGCGGCCCGGTGGCCGCCAGGAGCAGGGCGGCCTGATCCCCGCTGCACACGAGCACCAGGCGTCGGTGCGACGCGCCCCGTCGAGACCGACTCACGCCCGTCCTCTGCGCGCGCGTCCTCTGCGCGCCCGTCCTCTGCGCGCCCGTCCTCTGCGCGCCCGTCCTCTGCGCGCCCGTCCTGTGCGCGCGTCCTGTGCGCGCGCGTCCTGTGCGCGCGCGTCCTGCGTTCAGACCGCGGCTCGGAACACGTACGCCGTCATCGGGGCGGTGACCGGCCCCGGGCCCAGCCGGGCCGTCATCTCCTCGATGACGGTGGCCCGGACGGCCGGCCCGCCGCCGCGCTCCTCAACCGCAGCGCGCACCGGTGTCCCGGTGAGGTACCCGGTGGCGAGGTCGGCGGTCGACTCGGCCCGGCCCTGAAGCGTCAGTTCCTGCTCGTCCTCGACGGCGAACCCGGCGGCCGCCAGATCTGCGGTCACGACGGCGGGGTCGGCGCAGCCGTGCGGAACCGCCCGGAGGAACCGTGGCGGATCGAGCGGAAAGGCCCGCTCCAGCCCGGCCTGCAGGGCGGCTTCGAAGGCGTGCGTCCCGAGCGGGCCCCAGGTGCTGAACAGGAACCGGCCGCCCGGGGCCAGCACCCGGCGTACCTCGGTGAAGGCCTCGATGCGGTCGGGAAAGAACATCACGCCGAACTGGCAGACGGCCAGGTCGAAACCTCCGTCCGGGAACGGCAGCCGCTGCGCGTCGGCCTGCCGCCACACCGCGCCCGGGGCCCGGGTCGACCCGAAAGCGACCATGGCCTCGTTCAGGTCGGTGGCCGTCACCTCCGCCGATGGTGCCGCCGCGAGCAGCTTCTCCGTCAACACGCCCGTTCCCCCGGCGAGTTCGAGGATTCGCCGCGGACGGAGTGCAGCCGCCCGGGTGGTCAGGTCCTCGGCGAAGGGCCGGAAGACCACCGGCACGAGGTACTGCTCATAGGCCGCCGACATGGATTCGGGCCACCGCCGGTCGGCATCGCTCCCTGTCACCCTCATGACGGTAGCGCCGCGTCGGGAAACCTCTTCCGTGCCGCGCCGCCACGCACCCCGGAGCCCGACCCACCCGGCACGGCGGCAGGGCACGCGTTCTCCGACACGGCACCGGGCCCTGTCCGGACTGCGCGCCTCGCTGCACCCCCACCGCGGCCTCAGCCGCGCTCTCCGGATCCGGCCTCGGCCCGAGAGCAGGCTGTGACGGCCGGCCCCGCAGACCGGGCCGACCGGCATCCGACGGGTCAGCGGCGCCACCGACCTATCAGCCCGTCGGCCCAGCGGCGGCGTTGCGGAGCGCCCGCCGGGGAAGGTCTTCCGGCATGAGATTCCTGGTACGCGAGCGGCTGCTCGGCTTCGGCGAGGACTACTGGATCGAGGACGACCGCGGCGAGAAGGTGTTCCTCGTCGACGGCAAGGCGATGCGGCTGCGGGACACCTTCGAGCTGAAGGACAGGCAGGGGCGGGTGCTCGTCGACATCCACGAGAAGATGCTCTCCCTGCGGGACACGATGGTGATCGAGCGGGACGACGAGCCGCTGGCCACCATCCGCCGCAAGCGGCTGTCGCTGCTGCGCAACCACTACCGGGTGTCCCTGGTGGACGGCACCGACCTCGACGTCAGCGGCAAGATCTTCGACCGGGAGTTCGCCGTCGAGTACGACGGCGAACTCCTCGCCGTGGTCTCCCGCCGGTGGCTGCACGTGCGGGACACCTACGGGGTGGACGTGGTGCGCGAGGACGCGGACCCGGCGCTGCTGATCGCCGTGGCGGTGTGCGTGATCCACCTGGCGGAGAAGGAACGGGAGGACGACTGACGACGGCGACCGGGCCGGGGGCGGCCCGCCGGCCCGCGGGGGCAGTTGCCGAGGGCCCGGCGGAGGTCAGCGGCGCGGGGGCGGGAGGCCCAGCGCCCGGTCCTTCAGTGCCGGGAACTCCTCCCGGGTCACCGCGACCCTGCCGGGATCGAAGTCGACGGTGAGCACCTGCTCGCCCGGTCCGGCCTCGGCCAGCACCTCGCCCCACGGATCGACCACGATCGAGTGACCGGCCTGGGGAACCCCCGCGTGCGTCCCGGCCGTTCCACAGGCGAGCACGAACGCCTGGTTCTCCACCGCCCGCGCCCGGGCCAGCAGCGTCCAGTGCGCGCGGCGGCGCTCCGGCCAGCCCGCCGGAATCACCAGCGTCTCGGCGCCCGCGTCGACGAGGCCGCGGAAGAGTTCGGGGAACCGGAGGTCGTAGCAGGTCGCCAGACCCGCGGTGGTCCACGGCAGACGGGCCGTCACCAGCTCGCTCCCGGCGCCCATCAGCACCGCCTCGCCCTTGTCGAAGCCGAAACGGTGGATCTTGCGATAGGCGGCCGCCAGCTCACCGGAGGGAGAGACGAGGAGGGAGGTGTTGTAGAGCTGCCCATCGCCCGGCCCTGCGGCCGGCCCGCCGGTCGAGCCGTCGGTCGAGCCGTCGGCCGACGCGGCCCGCTCCGGGATCGACCCGGCGTGCAGCCACACGCCCGCGTCACTCGCGGCCTTGGCCATCGCCTCGAAGGTCGGCCCCTGCAAGGGCTCCGCCTGCGTGGCGAAATCCCGGTAGGCGAAGGCGCCGGTGGTCCACAACTCGGGCAGAACGACCAGGTCGGCGGCTCCGGCCTGCTCCCGCACCAGCGAGGCCGCGCGCTGCCGCCGGGATTCCACCGTTTCGCCCTCGCTTACGGCGATCTGGAGCAGAGAGGCGCGCACACTACCACCGTCCTGGAGTTCGAGCCGTACACAAAGGCCTACCCTTGGGCGTCCCCACCTGTGCGCCCACGCCCTACGATCGTCACACGAAAGCACTGCCGGGGTGCCTTCAAGCAGCGTAACTTAACGTTTCAAGACACCCGCCGCAGTGCAGCCACCTCCCGCTGGCAAACCCGCCATCACCTGCCCGTGTACCGACCGCCGAGGGGTCCCGTTCCCGTGAGTCTGCATCCCACCCTCCAGCCCTACGCCGACGCCTGGACCCACTCCATCGAAGCGATATCCGAACTGGTGCAGCCGCTGGCGGAGGCGGAGTGGAACCGCCGCACCCCCTGCCCGGGCTGGTCGGTACGCGATGTCGTCTCCCACGTCATCGGGCTGGACAGCGAGATGCTCGGCGACCCGCGGCCCATCCACACCCTGCCCCGCGACCTCTACCACGTCACCAACGACCACCAGCGCTACACGGAGATGCAGGTCGACGTACGCCGCCACCACACGGCGCCGGAGATGACCTCCGAGCTGGAGTACTCGATCATCCGCCGCAACCGCCAGCTCCGGAACGAGTCCCGCGACCCGAGCACGAAGGTGCGCGGGCCGCTCGGCACCGAGTTCACCCTCGAGGAGGCCATGCGCACCCACGCCTTCGACGTGTGGGTGCACGAGCAGGACCTGCGCACCGCCCTCGGCCGGCCCGGCGACCTCGACTCCCCCGGCGCGCTGGTCGCCCGGGACGTGCTGCTCTCCTTGCTGCCCGAGGTCGTCGCCGACCGGGCGAACGCACCCCGCAGCTCGGCGGTCGTCTTCGACGTGCACGGCCCGGTGGAGTTCCTGCGCACGGTCCGCGTCGACATCCAGGGCCGGGGGACGGTCGAGACGGCTCCGGCGCTCGGCCCCGCCGCGACCATCAGCCTCGACTGGGAGAGCTACTTCCGGCTGGCCTGCGGCCGGGTGACGCAGGAGTCCGTGGCGGACCGGATCAAACTGGAGGGGGACGCGGAGCTGACCGCGGCGATCCTGGAGAACTTCACGGTGACTCCCTAGCGGCGCGGCTTCCCGCGGACACGGGCGACGCGGGCGCGCGGGCGCAACTGCCCGCGCCGCCGCCGCGTCACTCCACGCCGCGGCACGTGCGCGTCCCATCCACACCGCGTCACGGTCACCGTGTCACGGTCACCGCGTCACATCCACGCCGCGTCCCCGCCACGCCGCGGCCACGCCCCGGGGCGTACTCCCGTCAGGCGGGCACGTGCACCGTCTCCACCCGGCTGGCCACCAGCCGCTCCCGCTCCCGGCGGGCCGCCCTCCGGCGCAGGCGCAGGATCTGGCCGACGCCCAGGGCCTGGAGCACGAACACCGCGCAGAAGGCGACCGTGTAGTCGCCGCCGGTCGCGTCCAGCAGCACCCCGACCGCGAACAGAGTGGTCATCGACGCGATGAACCCGCCCATGTTGGTGATCCCGGACGCCGTGCCCTGCCGCTCCGGCGGATTGGCGGGCCGCGCGAAGTCGAAGCCGATCATCGAGGCCGGGCCGCAGGCGCCCAGCACCGTGCACAGCACGACCAGCAACCCCATCGGTGCCCGGCCCGCCGGGGCCAGCGCCGACCAGGCGAGAGTGGTCGCCCACAGCAGAGCCGTCGTCCCCACCGTGCCGAGCGCCAGCGGCAGCCGGGCGCCGTGGTGCCGGGCGATGATCTGCCCGTAGACCAGCCCGACCACCATGTTGGAGAGCACCACCAGGGTCAGCAGCTCACCGGCCGTGGCACGGTCCAGTCCCTGCGCCTCGACCAGGAACGGCAGCCCCCACAGCAGCAGGAACACCATCGCCGGGAACTGGGTGGTGAAGTGCACCCACAGCCCCAGTCGCGTCCCCGGCTCCCGCCACGCGGCGGCGATCTGCCCCCGCACGTAGGCGGCACCCCGGTGCGGGACGGGCTCGGGCTCGAACCCCTCGGGGTGGTCCTTGAGGAACAGGAGCAGCAGCACCAGCACCAGCACGCCGGCGAGCGCGCTGCCGCCGAAGGCGGCCGTCCAGCCGAGCCCGTGCAGCAGCCGCGCCAGCACCAGCGTGGAGACCAGGTTGCCCGCCATCCCGACCAGCCCGGCGAACTGCGCCACCAGCGGTCCGCGGCGCACCGGGAACCAGCGGGTGCCCAGCCGCAGCACGCTGATGAACGTCATGGCGTCACCGCAGCCGAGCAGCGCCCGGGAGGCGAGCGCCATGCCGTACGTGGGCGAGAACGCGAAGCCGAGCTGCCCGGCCGTGAACAGCACCACGCCCATGGACAGCACCTTCTTGGTGCCGAACCGGTCGACGAGCAGGCCGACGGGTATCTGCATGCCGGCGTACACCAGCAGTTGGAGGATGGAGAAGGTGGACAGGGCGGAGGCGTTGACGTGGAACCGGTCGGCCGCGTCGAGACCCGCCACTCCCAGGGAGGTGCGGAAGATGACGGCCACGAAGTAGACCGAGACGCCGATGCCCCAGACGGCCACCGCCCGCCGCCCGCCGGGCGGATCCCCGGGCAGCGCCCCGCACGGTGACGTGGAGGAGGAGGTCGGCGCACTCATCGGACCTCGCCCCGCGCCAGGTGGGAGAACCAGCCGACGTGCCGGTGCACGACCGCCACCGCGGCCTCCGCGTCCCCGGAGCGCAGCGCCCCCAGGATCTCCCCGTGCTCGGCGAGCGTCTTGGCGATGCGGTCGGGGTGGGAGTGCATCACCGCGACACCCATCCGCAACTGGCGGTCGCGAAGCTGGTCGTACAGCCGGGACAGGATCTCGTTGCCGCCGCTGCGCACGATCTCGGCGTGGAAGCAGCGGTCGGTGACCGCCGCCGCGGCGAAATCACCGGAGGCGGCCTGCGCCTTCTGCTTCGCCAGCAGTTGCTCCAGCCGCGCGATGAGCCCGGCGGGTGCGGGCACCGCCTTGCGGGCGGCGTGCTCCTCCACCAGCAGCCGGGTCTCGACCACGTCCGCGATCTCCTGCGCGGAGACCGGCAGGACCAGCGCGCCCTTCTTCGGGTAGAGCCTGATCAGCCCCTCGGCCTCCAGCCGCAGCAGCGCTTCCCGCACCGGCGTGCGGGAGACCCCCACCGCTTCGGCGAGTTCGCCCTCGGTGAGCAGCGTGCCGCCCTCGTAACGGCGGTCCAGGACACCCTGCTTGACGTGGGTGTAGACGCGGTCGGCGGCGGGCGGTTGCTTGGCGGCGGGACGGTCGGGGGCAAGCGGGGCGGACGGCATGCCGACAGGATAGATACAACACGTACGCATAAGGGGACCCGTCCGCCATCCGGACGGACCGGCCCTGCGCGACTACTCCCCGTCAGGTGCCGGCGCCACCTCAGCGCACCCCGCACGCCTCCCCGTTGCCGCTGCCGCTGCCGCTGCCGTGACTGGACCTGGCGAACTCGAGGTACGGCACGGCTCACAGCTCCTCGCGGATGGGCTCGATCAAGGTGAGGGAATCCCGGGGAGCGGGCACGGACCGAGGAGGAGGAGCGGGACAACGCGCGCAGGTGGCCGACGGGGTGCCCTACCCGCGGGGATTCGGATTCGGCCTGCCTTGCGCGGTGTCGTCGACGTTCTCCTCGACCCAGGTCCGCAGGAGACGCAACGGCACGGCCGCGCTGCGGCCGAGGGCGGTCAGCTCGTACTCGACGTGCAGGGGTACCGCGGGGTAGACGGTGCGGTCGACGAGCCCGGCGCCCTCCAGGCGTCGCAGGGTCTGGGTGAGCACCTTGGTGCTCACCCCTTGCAGGTGCCGCTGCAGAGCGCCGAACCGCTGCGGGCCGCCCTCCAGGGCTCCGATGGCCAGGGCCGACCACTTGTTGGCCAACAGGTCGAGCATGCCGCGGCAGGGGCACTGGGCCGCGTAGACGTCGTGGCGGCCGTGCTGGCCGGTCCGGCATTCGGTGCTCACGGGAACGCTCCTCAACTGCATGCTTCCCATTGGGAAGTAAGTCCCCTTGATGGTAACCACCTCCCTGCACGTACGGTCACTCGCACTGGATGGACGGCCGATAAGCGGCCTTTCGAGGTATTTGCCATGGAGTTGACGTATGTCTTCGATGCGCGCGGTGGTGCAGCACGCCTTCGGTGGCCCCGACGTTCTGCGGGTGGAGGAGGTGCCCAGGCCCGTGCCGCTGCCGACGGAGGTCCTGGTGCGGGTCCATGCCGCGGGGATCAATCCGGTCGACTGGAAGACCCGGGCCGGCGGCGGCATGGCGGGAGTGCTGGGTGAGCCGCCGTTCACCCTGGGCTGGGACGTCTCCGGGGTCGTGGAGGAAGTCGGCTTCGGTGTGACCACCCTCGGGCCCGGTGACGAGGTGTACGGGATGCCGTGGTTCCCCCGAGCGGCCGGCGGCTACGCCGAGTACGTGACCGCCCCCGCCCGCCAGTTCGCCCGCAAGCCCTCCAGCGTCGGTCACGAGCAGGCCGCAGCCGTACCGCTGGCGGCACTCACCGCCTGGCAGGCCCTGGTGGACACCGCTGGCGTCCGCCCCGGCCAGCGGGTGCTCGTCCATGCCGCCGCCGGAGGCGTCGGACACTTCGCCGTCCAGTTCGCCAAGCACCTGGGCGCCCATGTCACCGGCACCGCCAGCCGCCCCCGCCACGACTGGCTCACCGCACTCGGCGCCGACGAACTCATCGACTACACCGCCGTGCGCTTCGAGGACGCCGCCGAGGACATCGACGTCGTCATCGACCTCGTCGGCGACGCGCACGACAGCACCGGCACCCGCTCGCTCGACGTGCTGCGCCCCGGCGGACTCCTCGTCGCAGTCCCGGCCGGCGTCTCGCCCGAACTCCAGCAGGCGGCCCGGTCCAGGAACCTGCGCACCAGCCCTTTCCTGGTCGAGCCCGACGGCCCGGCCCTGGCCCGCATCGCTCGCCTCATCGACTCGGGAGAGGTGAGTGCGGAGGTGGAGGACGTCCACCCGCTGGAGCAGGCCGCCCGGGCACACACCCGGGGCGAAACCGGCCGCACCCGAGGCAAGCTCGTGCTGCGCGTCTCCTCCTGACCCCGTTCCCTCCGCGCAGGCACCGGCTGCCGGCGGATGACCGGCACGCGCCCGCTCGGGCGGCCGCCGTCGACACGGTCGCGGAACCGGCACACCGGCATCCCCCACCGCCACGGGACCGGAGCCACAAGGGTTTCGGGGCGCGGTCACCCGGCAGGCGCCCGAATCCGCCACCCCCGTCGACCACCTATCCCGCACGACCCTCTTGTCCGCGGCACCCGCCAGCGGGGCGCCGTCGTTCACGGCAGCGCGTGTCGACCGCGACCGGCCGGATCAGCTCGACGGGCTGGTCGCCCGGCCACTCCCGACGTCCGTCGGTGTACGGTCACTCGAGCCGCGTGCCGGCAGTACCGGCCGGATACCGCCGGCCGCCGACCAGCGCCAGGGAGTAGTAGGGGCCTGGGGGTCGACTTCGGCGAGGGACGGACGGACGCCGCACAAGACGTCCATGCCGCGCATGTGGCAACCCCGTCGGCAACGGTGAGTGGCCGTGACACGGTGACAGCGAACATGACTGCCACATAGACACATCTGAACAATCGTCACGAGCTGTATTCGACGGGACGCGCGCCCGAGAGAAGAGACGGGCACCTGTTCATGCCGTTGTGCGGCAAGTGCGATGTTCGCCGACTGATGTTCCCAGGTGATCGGTGCCGGTCGTCCGTGCGCCGAGTGCCGTCGCCGGGCCGTTGCCCGGTGTTGAAAATGCCGGCTGGCCGCGTGGGCACAGGTGCTCCAGTGATCACAGAGCGTCGCAACTCCGTGATCACTGGAACCTGTGCCCGTTCTGCTGCCGGGGACTCCGGCACGCCTGTCGGCGCGACCGCTCAGGCCCAGGTCATGAGCCGCTTTGGCTGCTCCAGTACCGCCGCGATGTCGGCGAGGACCTTGGAGCCCAGCTCCCCGTCGACCAGGCGGTGGTCGAAGCTCAGCGCGAGGGTGGTGACGTGGCGCGGCTTCACCTTGCCCTTGTGGACCCACGGCTGCAGCTTGATGGCGCCGACCGCGAGGATCGCGGACTCGCCCGGGTTGAGAATGGGCGTGCCGGTGTCGACGCCGAAGACGCCGACGTTGGTGATGGTCACCGTGCCGTTCTGCATCGCGGCCGGTGACGTCTTGCCCTCGCGGGCCGTCGACACCAGCTCGCTGAGCGAGTCGGCGAGCTGCGGCAGCGTCTGGGCGTGGGCCTCCTTGATGTTCGGCACGATCAGGCCGCGCGGGGTGGCGGCCGCGATGCCCAGGTTGACGTAGTGCTTGCGCACGATCTCCTGGGCGGCCTCGTCCCAGGAGGCGTTGACGTCCGGGTTGCGCTTGATGGCGACCAGGAACGCCTTGGCGATGAGCAGCAGGGGGTTGACGCGGCGCCCCGCGAACTCCTTGTCCTGCTTGAGCTCCTCCACCAGCTTCATCGTGCGCGTCACGTCGACGGTGACGAACTCGGTGACGTGCGGTGCGGTGAACGCCGAGCCGACCATCGCCGCCGCCGTCGCCTTGCGCACCCCCTTCACCGGGATGCGGGTCTCCCGGGCGGCGTCGAAGGACACCGCCGCGGGGGCCGCCTGCTGCGCGGGTGCCGCCGCGACCGGCGCCGGAGCGGCGGGTGCCTGCGGTGCCGGCTGCTCGGCGGGGGCCTGCGGTGCGGCCGCCGCGTGCACGTCGTCGCGGGTGATGATGCCGTCCGGGCCGGTCGGCACCACCGTCGCGAGGTCGACGCCGAGGTCCTTGGCGAGCTTGCGCACCGGCGGCTTGGCCAGCGGGCGGGACAGCTCGCCGGTCGGAGCCGCGGCGGCCGCCGGGGCCGGTGCGGGTGCGGCCGCCGGGGCGGGGGCGTGGCCGTTGAGCTCCGACTGGAGCGCGGCCGAGGCGGACGGGACCGCCACCTGCGGGCCCTTGCGCGGGCGGCGCTTGGTGGACGAGGCGGCGACGCCGTAGCCCACCAGGACGGGCTGGCGGCCCGAGCCCGCGGACTGCTCCGCCTGCCGCGGCTCCGGGGCGGCCGCGGGGGCCGGTACCGCGGCAGCCGGGACCTCCTGCTGCGGTGCGGCGGCGGCCTCGCCGTCGCCCACCGCCACCGCGATGATCGCGGTGCCCACGTCGACCGTGGTGCCCTCGTCGAAGTGCAGTTCGCGGACCACCCCGTCATAGGGGATGGGCAGCTCCACCGCCGCCTTGGCGGTCTCGACCTCGCACACCACCTGCCCGTCGGTGACCGTGTCGCCGGGCTGGACGTACCACTTGAGGATCTCCGCCTCGGTCAGGCCCTCGCCGACGTCCGGCATCTTGAACTCGCGTACGGACGCTTCCGTCATCGTCGTCACGACCCTCTCCTCAGTACGCCAGAGCGCGGTCGACGGCGTCGAGCACCCTGTCCAGGCCGGGCAGGTACTCCTCCTCCAGGCGGGCCGGCGGGTACGGCGCGTGGTAGCCGCCGACCCTCAGCACCGGGGCCTCCAGGTGGTAGAAGCAGCGCTCCGTGATGCGGGCGGCGATCTCCGCGCCCGAACCGAAGAACACCGGTGCCTCGTGGACCACCACAAGTCGGCGTGTCCTCTCCACCGACGCCTGGATCGCGTCGAAGTCCAGCGGGGACACCGACCGCAGGTCGAGGACCTCCAGGGACCTGCCCTCCTCGGCGGCGGCGTCCGCCACCTCCTGGCACAGCTTCACCATCGGCCCGTAGGCGGCGAGGGTGAGGTCGGTGCCGGAGCGGACCACCTGCGCCCTGTGCAGCGGGCCGGGGATCGCCTCGGTGTTGACCTCGGCCTTGTCCCAGTAGCGCCGCTTCGGCTCGAAGAAGATCACCGGGTCGTCGCTCTGGATGGCCTGCTGCATCATCCAGTAGGCGTCCGCGGCGTTCGACGGCGACACCACCTTCAGGCCCGCGACGTGCGCGAACAGCGACTCGGGGGACTCCGAGTGGTGCTCGACCGCGCCGATGCCGCCGCCGTAGGGGATGCGCACCACGACCGGCAGTTTGACCTTGCCCAGCGAGCGGGCGTGCATCTTCGCGAGCTGCGTGACGATCTGGTCGTACGCCGGGAAGACGAAGCCGTCGAACTGGATCTCGACGACGGGGCGGTAGCCGCGCAGGGCCAGGCCGATCGCGGTGCCGACGATGCCGGACTCCGCGAGCGGGGTGTCGATCACCCGGCTCTCGCCGAAGTCCTTCTGCAGGCCGTCGGTGACGCGGAAGACGCCGCCCAGTTTCCCGACGTCCTCGCCCATGACGAGGACCTTCGGGTCCGCGTCCAGGGCGCGGCGCAGCGACTCGTTGATCGCCTTGGCCAGAGCCATCTTCTCCGCTGCCATGATCAGGCCCCCTCTACGTCCGCGAACGACGCCTGGTAGGCGGCGAACTGGGCGCGCTCCTCGTCGACGAGCGCGTGCCCGTCCGCGTACACGTTCTCGAAGATGGCGAAGTGGTCCGGGTCCGGCATGGCACGGACCGCTTCACGCACTCGCCTTCCCAACGCCTCGGACTCGGTCTCGAGTTCCGCGAAGAATCCCTCGTCCGCGTGGTTTGAGGCCTCCAGGAAGCGGCGCAGGCGCAGGATCGGGTCCTTCGCCTCCCAGGCCGCCCGCTCGTCGTCGTGGCGGTAGCGGGTGGGGTCGTCGGAGGTGGTGTGGGCGCCCATGCGGTACGTCCAGGCCTCGATCAGCGCCGGGCCCTCGCCGCGGCGGGCCCGCTCCAGCGCCCAGCGGGTGACCGCCAGGGACGCCAGGACGTCGTTGCCGTCCACGCGGACGCCGGGGAAGCCGAAGCCCTGGGCGCGCTGGTACAGCGGCACGCGGGTCTGCTTCTCGTTGGACTCCGAGATAGCCCACTGGTTGTTCTGGCAGAAGAACACCACCGGGGCGTTGTAGACCGCGGCGAAGTTGAACGCCTCGCTGACGTCGCCCTGGCTGGACGCGCCGTCGCCGAAGTAGGCGATGACGCCGCTGTCCGCGCCGTCCTTGGCCACGCCCATGGCGTACCCGGTGGCGTGCAGCGCCTGGGAGCCGATGACGATCGTGTACAGGTGGAAGTTGTTGCTGTTGGGGTCCCAGCCGCCGTTGTTCACGCCGCGGAACATGCCCAGCAGGTTGGCCGGGTCGACGCCTCGGCACCAGGCCACGCCGTGCTCGCGGTAGGTGGGGAAGACGTAGTCGTCCTCCCTGGTGGCCCGGCCGGAGCCGATCTGCGCGGCCTCCTGGCCGAGCAGCGAGGCCCACAGACCCAGCTCGCCCTGGCGCTGCAGCGCGGTCGCCTCGGCGTCGAAGCGCCGGGTGAGCACCATGTCGCGGTACAGGCCGCGGAGCTCCTCCGGGGTGATGCCGTCGACGAAGGCGTCGTACTCGGCGTGCTTGACGCGCTTGCCCTCGGGCGTCAGCAGCTGCACGAGCTCCGGCTCGGTGCTGCCCGCCTTGCTCCGGGAAGCGCCCTTCTTGGCGGCGCCGGTGGCGCCCTTGGTGCCGGCGGCCTTCGCGCCGGTGGTCCCGGCCTTGCTTCCGGCGCTGCGTCGCGGCTGGCGCGCGGCAGTGCTCTCCACGGTCACGTGTGCTCCTCCGTCGGTCCGGCCCCCGGGGTTGCCGGTGGGCCAGTGCGGCTCACCTGTTTCCGACCACCGGGCACGGGGTGGGTGCCACTCGGCCGGGAACAGGCGGGACAGGTGCCCCGGCGAGCGCCCTGCAACAATCACGGTACCCAGTGCTCCACATTTCTGTGAAACCCCTCCTGACCTGCGATTTTGCTTGGATTTCCAAGTAAATCGGTCAGCGCGGGAAGCATGCTGGTCACAGCCTTGCAGGAGGCCGGAGCTACGGCACGTTATCCCGGCCACCCAGGTCACGGGAAGGGTTTGCGGGCGGAGACCGGGTCCGCGCGCCGCATCGGGCAAATCACCCCAAGTGATCCAGGCGGCCGTGCGGGCGCCCCGACCTGCCCGAACGGCCCGGACGCCGCACCAGGCGACGGTCCGCGCCGAAATCGCCGGCAGGGGATCTCGCGCCGCCGGAAACGGAGCGGACTACGGGAACGGCACTACGGGAGGCACTTCGCGCACTTTCTGTGACCGGTTATGACTGCCTGTGACAACGCCCAGTTCAGGGGCGGGCGCAGTGCCCTAGCATCGGGCGCGTGCCGCGACAGTGTGTACCACCCCCTGCATCTCACGCGCCCCCGTTAGGTGCCCTTCTCCGCCGGTACACCGCCGGTTCCGCGCTCACCTGCGAACCGGTCGACCAGGGGCTGCTGAACCGCGGCTACCGCCTCCGCACGACCCGCGGCCGCTACTTCCTCAAGCACCATTTCGACCCCGACACCGCCGACCCGGCCGCGATCGAGCGCCGCAACCGCGCCACCCAGCGGCTCGCCGAGCTCGGAGTCCCGGTCGTCCCGCCGCTGGCCGGCCGCGACGGCCGCACCGTCGCCGTCATCGGCGGCCACGCCTACGCCCTCCATCCGTGGATCGACGGCCGCCACCGCCACGGCGGACAGCTCACCCGGGGGGAGTGCGCCCACCTGGGCGCCCTGCTGGGCGCCGTGCACGCCTGCCTGGAACGCGTGATGCCGCCCAAGGGGCGCGCCCGCCCTGCCGTAAGCCCCCATCCCGTGGAGAGCGCCGACCCGGCCGACACCCAGGCGCTCATCGACGACCTGCTCGCCCGGGTGCGCCGCCACCGCCCCGCCGACGCCTTCGACGACCTGGCCCGGCACCGGCTGCTGGAGCGCCGCGCGCTGCTGGAACGGCACGCGGACCGGCGCCCGCCGCGCGGAGGGCCGGTCGGCTGGGTGCACGGCGACTTCCACCCGTTCAACCTGCTCTACCGCGACGACGCCCCCGCCGCCATCGTCGACTGGGACCGCCTGGGCGTGCAGCCCCGCGCCGAGGAGGCGGTACGGGGCGCAGCGATCTTCTTCGTACGCCCCTCGGGGACGCTGGACCTGCCGAAGGTACGGGCGTACGCCCGCGCGTACCGGCGCGCGGCCGGCGCCGCACCCGCGGAGCTCGCCGCGGCCGTGCACCGCGTGTGGTGGGAACGGCTGAACGACTTCTGGATGCTGCGCTGGCACTACGAGCGCGGCGACACCCGCGCGGACTGCCAGTTCCCGGCCGCCTCGGCGCTGGCGGTGTGGTGGACCCGCGAGTACGACGCGGTGTGCGGGGCGTTCACGGCCTGAGCGCCCCGCACTTCCCGCGCACGGAGGTGCGGGACGCGGCAGAAGCTGCGGCGCCGACCGCCCCGCACAGCCGGAGCGGGCGGAAGCGGGCGGGAGCGCGTCAGGGCGTCGGCGTCGCCGTCGGGCCGCCGTTGCCCGCGTCGCCGCCACCACCGCCGCTCGTCGGCTCGCCGGTGCCCGACGGCTGCGGCTGCGACGGCGACGACTCACCCGACGGGGCTCCGGTGTCGCTCGGCTGACCGGTCGGCGCGTCGCTCGGCTGGTCCGTGGGGGTCGGGGACGGGCTGTACGACGGCGTGTACGAGGGGCTGGGGTACGTGCCGGAGCCCGAACCCGACGTGGTGTCCGTCGACCGGTCCGTCTGCTGCTCGCTCGGCTGCTCGCTCGGCTGCTCGCTCGGGGATTCCGTGGTCTGGGACGGCGTGGCCGAAGGCGAGGTCGTGGTGCCCGGACCACTGCCGCCGGGCGAGCGGGCGTTGTTCAGCGCCAGCGCCACACCCGCCGCGACGGCGATCACCGCGAGGACGGCCAGCAGCCACAGCTTGCCCCGGCCGCCGCCCTGGTTGCCGTGCCCCTCGAAGCCGCCGTCGTCGCCGCCCCCGTAGCCGGCCGGCAGGATCGGCTGCGGGATCTGCGTGGTGCCGGAAGCGTCGTGCGGATGCGGCAGCACCTGGGTGCCGGCGAAACCCGCGGCCGCCGCGGGCCGCACCTCGTGTGCGACCGGGCCGGTGTTCCAGGTGCCGCTGTGCCCGCCCGCCTCGTAGAGCATCTGGAGCGCGTACTGGACGAGGCCGCGCATCTCCTCGGCCGTCTGGAAGCGGTCGTCCGGCTCCTTTGCCAGTGAACGCATCACCAGCCCGTCCAGTTCCGGCGGACAGGCACCGGCCGCATGGGACGGGGGCGTCGGGATGTCCTGCACATGCTGGTACACCACAGACAGCGGCGTCTCCCCCGTGAAGGGGGGCCGCAACGCCAGGAGTTCGTACAGCAGGCAGCCCGTCGCGTACAGGTCGGAACGGTGGTCGACGGCCTTGCCGAGCGCCTGCTCCGGGGAGAGGTACTGCGGGGTGCCCATCACCATGCCGGTCTGGGTCATCGTGGTGGACGCCCCGTGCAGGGCGCGGGCGATGCCGAAGTCCATCACCTTCACCGCACCGTTGTGGGTGATGATGACGTTCGCGGGCTTGATGTCGCGGTGCACGATCCCGTGCTGGTGCGAGTAGGCCAGCGCCTCCAGGACACCCGACACGATGATCAGCGCCTGCTCCGGCCCGGGCGCCTCCGCGTTCAGCAGCAGATCGCGGATCGTACGGCCCTCGACCAGCTCCATCACGATGTACGGCACGCTCTGACCGCCCACCACGTCCTCGCCCGAGTCGTACACGGCGACGATCGCATGATGGTTCAGCCCGGCCACCGACTGGGCCTCGCGGGTGAAACGGGCCTTGGACACCGGGTCCTCGGCGAGGTCGGAGCGCAGAAGCTTCACCGCGACGGTGCGCCCGAGGCGCACGTCCTCGGCGGCGAACACCTCCGCCATGCCACCCCGGCCGAGCCGGCGGGTCAGCCGGTACCGGCCGTCCCCGACGAGCCCGCCGTTGCCCCACGACTCCGGCGCGTCCGACGTACCGCCGCCGGTGGCCTCCGGATCGGACGGGCCCGGAGCGCGCTGCTGCTGTGCCATCAGTCCTCGCCGTCGTTTCTGCCCGCGGTGCGCGCGGTGTTGTCACGGTCTCCGTCGGCCACGCTACAGCCTCCGGACAGGCAGCCGACCCGAGACGGATACCGGGTCCGTCACGGTACGGACCTGCCCGCCGACCGCCGGGGAAACCCCCGGTGCGCGTGGTCCCACACCGGTCTCCTGCCCGCCGTAACGCTTCCGCGACGCTTCTTTCGCGTACGGTCACGGAACGGGCACCGAACTTGACGTCTCGGGGCCCTGGGGCAGACTTGGCCGGGAATAGCACATTGGATCACATGGATCACCGGCTTCCGCTCACTGTCGCCGGCGCTGATGGGGGACGCAGAACATGAGCCAGGACGGCGGACAAGGCCGGTACGCGGGACGGGCGGTCGCCGCGGGCCGCTACCAACTGCGCGACCTGCTCGGCCAAGGCGGCATGGCGTCGGTTCACCTCGCCTACGACTCCGTGCTCGACCGCCAGGTAGCCGTCAAGACGCTGCACACCGAACTCGGCCGCGAGCAGGCCTTCCGCGAGCGGTTCCGCCGCGAGGCGCAGGCCGTGGCAAAGCTCACCCACACCAACATCGTCTCGGTGTTCGACACCGGTGAGGACGAGGTCGACGGCGCGACGATGCCGTACATCGTCATGGAGTACGTCGAGGGCCGCCCGCTCGGGTCGGTGCTCGACGAGGACGTGCGGCAGTACGGCGCGATGCCCGCCGACAAGGCACTCAAGATCACCGCGGACGTGCTCGCGGCGCTGGAGATCAGCCACGAAATGGGCCTGGTCCACCGCGACATCAAGCCCGGCAACGTGATGACGACCAAGCGCGGCGTCGTGAAGGTGATGGACTTCGGCATCGCCCGCGCCATGCAGTCGGGCGTGACGTCCATGACGCAGACCGGCATGGTCGTCGGCACCCCGCAGTACCTGTCGCCGGAGCAGGCGCTCGGCCGCGCTGTCGACGCCCGGTCCGACCTGTACTCGGTCGGCATCATGCTGTTCCAACTGGTCACCGGCCGGTTGCCGTTCGAGGCCGACTCGCCGCTGGCCATTGCGTACGCGCACGTTCAGGAGGAGCCGCCGGCGCCCTCCTCGATCAACCGGTCCCTGCCGCCGGCCGTGGACGCTCTCGTCGCCCGCGCGCTGAAGAAGAACCCGAACGAGCGGTTCCCGACCGCCGAGTCCATGCGCGACGAGTGCCTGCGGGTCGCCGCTTCCTTCCAGGCCGCCCCGCCGAGCATCGTCGCGGACAACCGGGCGGCCAGCGGTTCCGGCGTGGGCTCCGCGGTGTTCCCGCCGGTCGACCAGGCCGGCCCGCGGACCGCCCCGCCCCAGCAGCACGCCGTCCAGACGCCCTACCAGCCCCACCCGGCACCGAACCCGTACGGCACCCCCGCGCCGCCGCCCGCCCCGGCTCCCGCACCGGCCCCGGCCGCGCCGCAGCCCACCTACGGCTACCCGCAGCAGGGCGGCTACCCCACCCCGGGCCCGGCCGCGTACGGCGCGCAGCAGCACGGCGCGTCCACGCCTCCTCCGTACCACCCCGGCCCGCAGCCCGCGACGGCCGGCAGCAGCGGCGGCGGCAAGGGCAACAAGCCCGTGATCATCGGATCGGTCGCGGTGTCCGCACTCGCCGTGATCGTCCTCGTCGCGGCACTGCTCGCGAACCAGAACGGCAACGACACCCCGCAGGACACCGCCGCCAGCGGGTCCCCGTCGGCGAGGCACATGTCCGGCTACCGCGGACCGGACACCACGCGGACCATCGACACCGGCGACTGCACCGAGCCCCAGGAGGGGTACAACGACCCCGACAAGATCCAGGTCCCGGACTTCCGTTTCAAGTACGTGATGTCCGTCAAGGCCTGCGCGAACGCCGCGGGCTGGACGGTCGACGTCAAGGACGTCGACGAGAACACCTACGGCGACGGCGCCGTCATCAACCAGTACCCGAGCCCGGGCACCGAGGTCGACCCCAAGTACGTCAAGATCCAGCTCGGCGTGTCCACGGGCAACCCGCCCTCCTGACCGACCGGTCCAACCACCCGCGGGCAGGCACCCGCACGCGCTACGGACACCGGGACGCTCACGCCCGGCACGCCGACGTACCCCGGCCCGCGTCCAACGACCACGGTCCTCGCAACTCCCACGGATCGCGGGTGTTGCGAGGACCGTTAGAACCCAAGCCGGCTCGCGTCCGGCGCCGGGTCCTTCCGCATCGGGCGGCTTCCGCTGAGGGCCTGCATGCAGGTACCTCCGCAGGGGGCTGCAGAGGGCTTCCGCAGAGCCGTAGGGCCGCAGAGCCGCAGGGGCACTTCCCGCAGGGCCTAGAGGTAGGGGCCGCCGGAACGGCCGCCCGGATGCTCCTCGTCCTGGCCCTCGTGGTCCGTCCCCCAGGGGAAGGGAAGGAGAACCTGTCCTCTGT
>NZ_JBJZOJ010000034.1:0-79564 GCF_047200655.1 Streptomyces sp. MS06 | reverse complement strand
CGTGGGTCAGTAAGGGCCGACGAAGCCCGCTGTGACGTCCGACAGCTTGCGCACCTGGGAGGGGCAGCCGTCGACCATCTCCAGGCAGGCCGCGGCGATCTTGTCCGCGGTGGGGTGGAACGCCTCCTCCAGCGGGTGCGACACCGGTGCCGGGCAGTCCGGCGGTGTGACCCGGCGCACCGGCCGGCGCAGCGTGTCGAACACGTTCTCCGCGACGACGGCCGCGACCTCGGCGGCCAGGCCGTACCGGGCCCAGCTGGTGTCCGCGACGACCAGTCGGCCGGTGCGCGCCACCGAGGCGCAGATCAGCTCCTCGTCCAGCGGGCGGATGCTGCGGACGTCGACGACCTCCACGCTGATGCCCTGCTCCGCCAGCAGGTCTGCGGCGCGCTCCGCCTCGTGCACCATCAGGGAGGCGGCGACCACGGTGACGTCCGTGCCCGGCCGGGTGATCCGGCCGCGTCCGAAGGGAACGGCCACCGGTTCCTCGGGCACCTCGCCCTCCGTGCGGTACAGGCTGCGGTTCTCCAGCAGCAGGGTCGGTGTCTGCGCGCGCAGGGCCTGGACGAGCAGGCCCTTGGCGTCGGCGGGCGACGCGGGCATCGCGACGTGCAGTCCGGGGAAGTGCCCGAAGACCGACTGCAGGCTCTGGGAGTGGGTGGCGCCCTGGCCCCAGCCGCGGCCCACGACCGCCCGGGTGACCACGGGGACACCCCCCCGGTCGCCGTACATGTAGCGCCACTTGGCGGCAAGGTTCACCAGCGCGTCCATGGCGAGGAACAAGAAGTCCGCGCGGGAGTGCACGATCAGCGGGCGGCGGCCCATGGCGGCGGCCCCGACGGCGATGCCAGCGGTGGCGTTCTCTGAGTTCGGCACGTCGATGACACGGCTGGGGCCGAACCGTTCGAAGGCCGCGCGGGTCGTGCCGTAGATGCCCTTGTCGTCGTCGACGCCCTCCCCCGCGACGAAGACGGCCGGGTCCTCGGCCATGCACTGCACGGTGGCCTCGCTGATGGCCTGCCAGTACGTGAGTCTGCGCATCGGTTCAGTTCCTCCCGGTGGGCGCGGCAAGCGGCCGCGGCTCGTAGGCGCCCGAGAGCAGGTCGGTCACGTCGGGGAAGGCGCTGGCGCGTGCGAAGTCCACGGCCACGGCGACCTCCTCGGCGCAGTCGGCTCGCCAGGTGTCGATACGGGCGTCGATGGCGGGGTCCTCGGCGCGCAGCGCGTCGGCGGCGGCGCGAATCGGGCAGCGCTCGATCCAGGACGCCACCTCGGAGTGGGTGCGGTAGGCGCCGTCCTCGTCCCAGTTGGGGCCGACGTGCTCACGCCAGCGGTAGGTGCCCAGCTCCAGCAGGTGCGGGCCGCGCCCCGCACGGGCGGACTCGACGGCGTCCCGGGCCGCCTCGTGGACGGCGAAGACGTCGTTGCCGTCGATCCTGGCGGCCGCCATGCCGTAGCCGAGGGCCCGCTGCCAGATGCTGGTGCCCGCGGGCTGCCGGGCGGAGAGCGGCGAGGCGATGGAGTACTGGTTGTTCTCGCACACGAAGACAACCGGCAGCCGGTGCAGCGCGGCGAAGTTCAGCGACTCGTGGAAGACGCCCTCCTCCGAGGCGCCGTCCCCGAAGAAGGTGAGTGCCACGCGCGGCGCGCCCTCCATCGCGAAGGCCCAGGCCGCGCCGACCGCGACCGGCATCATCTCGCCGAGGATGGCCGCCGATCCGCCGAAGCCCGCGGCGTGGTCCACCAGGTGCACCGAGCCGCCGCGCCCGCCCGCGCAGCCGGTCACCTTGCCGTACAGCTCTGCGACCAGGGCCGGCAGGTCGCCGCCCTTGGCCAGGTAGGGGGCGTGCGAGCGGTGGGCGCTGTAGACCACGTCGGTGCGCCGGGTGGCCGCGCACACCCCGACCGCGGTGGCTTCCTGGCCGATGGAGAAGTGCGTGGGGGTGCGCATCAACTGTTCGTCGCGGTACAGGTCCGCGAGCGTCTCCTCGACGCAGCGGATGCGCACCATGTCGCGCACCAGCCGCAGCCGGTCGAAGGTTGTCATTGCTCTGTGTTCCTTTCAGCGGGAGCACCAGCCGGGCCGGGCGCCGGCCGCCCACTGCCCGGCGGCGGGTACGGGATCGGCGCCACGCGGCCAGCGCGGCCGGGCGGCGGTCTGCTCGCCGGCGGGCTGCGCGGCCTGACGAGAGGCCGCGAACAGGGCGAGGGTGAGGACGGCGACTTCCTCGGGCGTCGGGTCGCCGCGCAGGACACGCAGCGCCTGGGGGTACTGGCCGGTCACTGGGGCTCGTTCCCGTGCTTGCGGCTGGGCAGCGCGCTGTACTTGGCGCGCAGCATCTTCAGCGCGGCGATCAGCTTGATCCGGGTCTCGCCCGGGTGGATGACGTCGTCGACGAGCCCGTGCTCGGCCGCGTAGTAGGGGTGCATCAGCTTGTTCTGGTACTCCTCGATCAGCCGGGCTCGGGTGCCCTCGGGGTCGTGGGACGCGGCGATCTCGCGGCGGAAGATGACGTTGGCCGCGCCCTCGGCCCCCATGACGGCGATCTCGTTGGTAGGCCACGCCAGCGTCAGGTCGGCGCCGATGGACTGGGAGTCCATGACGATGTACGCGCCGCCGTACGCCTTGCGCAGGACGACGGAGATCCGGGGCACGGTGGCGTTGCAGTACGCGTACAGCAGCTTGGCGCCGTGTCGGATGACGCCGCCGTGCTCCTGGTCGACGCCCGGCAGGAAGCCCGGCACGTCGACGAGGGTGACCAACGGAATGTTGAACGCGTCGCAGAACTGCACGAAGCGCGCGGCCTTCTCGGAGGAGGAGATGTCGAGCACGCCCGCGAGGTCGCTCGGCTGGTTGGCCACCATGCCGACGACCTGGCCACCCATCCGGGTCAGCGCGCAGATGACGTTGCCGGCCCAGCGTTCGTGGACCTCGAAGTACTCGCTGTCGTCGGCGATCTCCGCGATGACCCGGCGCATGTCGTAGGAGCGGCCTCGCTCGGCGGGCACCAGGTCCACGAGGGAGTCGGTGCGCCGGTCCTCGGGGTCGTCCACCGCGGTTCGGGGCGGCAGTTCGCGGTTGTTGGCGGGCAGCAACGACAGCATGTAGCGCACCTCCTGGAGGCACTCCTCCTCGGTGTCGTAGGCGAACTGGGCGACTCCGGAGACGCCGGTGTGCACATCGGCGCCACCCAGTTCGTTCTGGGTGATCCGCTCGCCGGTGACCGCCTGGACCACGTCGGGTCCGGTGATGAACATCTGCGAGGTGTCGCGCACCATGAACACGAAGTCGGTGAGCGCCGGGGAGTAGGCGGCGCCGCCCGCGCACGGGCCCATGATGACGCTGATCTGCGGGATCACCCCGGAGTTGCGGACGTTGCGCTGGAAGATGCCGCCGTATCCGGCGAGCGCGGTCACGCCCTCCTGGATGCGGGCGCCGGCCCCGTCGCACAGGCCGACGAGGGGCGCGCCGACCGCAGCGGCCATGTCCATGATTTTGTGGATCTTGGTGGCGTGGGCCTCACCGAGCGCACCGCCGAAGATCCTGAAGTCATGGGCGTAGACGAAGACCTCACGGCCGTCGACCAGGCCCCAGCCGGTGATCACCCCGTCGGAGTGCGGCCGCTTGGCCTCCATGCCGAACCCGGTCGCCCGGTGCCGCCGCAGCCCCTCCACCTCGGTGAAGGTGCCCTTGTCGAAGAGCAGGTCGATGCGTTCGCGGGCGGTCAGCTTGCCCTTGGCGTGCTGTGCCTCGGTGGCCCTGGTGCTGGGCCCGCACACCACCTCCTCCCTGAGTTCCACCAGGTCCGCGACGCGGTCCGCGGTGGACCTGACCGGTTTGTCGCCGGTGGGGTAGGGCGGGGCGGCGGGGGCCGGGGCGGACCGGTGTGCGGTCACGTCCGGGGTCCGCTGCGCGACCGGGGCTTCCTCGATGATGGTCATCTGCGTCCTTCCGCTGCGTACGGTGTGGGGTCGTCGGCTGCGGCCTGCGAAGCGGTGCCGGGCCGCCGATGCGGTGCTGCCGAGCGGCGCACCGCGTCCAGGAGGTCGGCCTGCCGCAGACAGGCGCGCGCGTCGGGGAGACCGGCCGGGCCAGTGCCCGGGGCGGGCTCGTGCCGGCGGGTGTCCGGGGCGGCCGGGGACCGGCGGGTATCCGGGGCGGCCGTGGTCCGGAAGCTGTCCGGGGTGGCCATGAACCGGTGAGGGTCCGGATCGGCCATGGACCTGCGGATCTCCGGGGCGGTCGCGGAGCGGGCGCTGTCCGGGGCGGTCGCGGAGCGGCATGCGGTCGCGAAGGCCCGTACCGTCAGGGCGACCTGGTCGGCAGGCGGCAGCTCGATCCGCTCGGTGGTTCCGCGACGCTCCAGGTGGATCGCCGGGCGGTGGCCGGGCGGCGGGGTGAAGGCGCGGTCCAGGGTGATCCGCCCCTCGCTGCCCCACAGTTCGTAGGCCGACCGATAGGCGTGGTCCATGCCGAAGGTCAGCTGGGCGCTGACGCCGTACTCGTCGCGCAGCAGGGCGGCGCCTGCGGTCTCCACGGCGCTGCCGGGTCCCGTGTGCAGGGTCGCGGCGACGGTGTGCAGCCGCTCGCCCAGAAAGTGGACGGCGGCCCTGACCGGGTAGACGCCGATGTCGAACAGCGCGCCGCCGCCGAGTTCGGGTGCGTGGCGGATGTCGCCGGCGGGCAGCCGGGGCACGGCGAACGCGGCGCTGAAGGAGCGCAGTTCGCCGATCGCCCCGTCGGCGACGAGGGCGCGCACGGCCCGGTGCTGGGGGTGATGGACGAACATGACGTTCTCCATCAGCGCCAGCGAACGCTCCCCCGCCAGTGCCAGCAGCGCGCGCGTGCGGGCGGGCTCGCAGGTCAGCGGCTTCTCGGCGAGGACGTGCTTGCCGGCCAGCAGCGCCGCTTCCACCCAGGTGGCGTGCAGCGCGGCGGGGAGCGGGACGTACACCGCGTCCACGTCGTCCAGGCGGAGCAGATGCGCGTAGCCGGTGACGGGGCGGCAACCGTACCGGCCCGCGACCTCGGCGGCCCGCGCCGCGTCACGGCTGGCGACCGCGACGATCTGGATGCCGTCGGCGGCCGCGAAGGCGGGCAGCATCCGCCGCAGGGCGATGTCCGCACACCCCAGCACCCCTATGCGCAGGGGGCGTCGGGAGGGGACGCGCGCGGGCTCAGCCATGGTCGCCCAGCTCCGCCGCCGCCAGGCAGGCCGCCAGGGTGCGGGCCTGGACGTTGACGCAGTGCCCTCGCTGGATGAACCGCGACAGCTGACCCGGGGTCACCCAGCGGTAGCCGGGCGGTTCGTCCAGCGGCGCCTGGGTCTCGTCGGCGTCGATCACCAGGTAGCGGCTGACCGCGTCGAGGAAGCGCCCGCCCTCCTCGGAGTGCAGCGCCTCGTAGCGGATGCGGGAGGGGTCGGCCCGCAGCACCAGGTCCAGGAACGGGGGCCGGTGGTGAGCGGGCAGGCCCGCGTAGTTGTCCGGGGTGCACATCACGGTCGGCGACAGTTCGACGGTCTCCCGCAGCCCGCCCTCCCTCCTGGCGTGTGCGAGCAGGTGCGGCACACCGTCGATACGGCGGGTCAGCAGGGCGGCGATGCCCTGCCCGCGCGGGCGGAACAGCGGCTGGGTCCAGTGGGTGGCCTCACGGCTGCCCGCCTCCACGGACGCGGCCACCACGTCGAAGTAGCGGCCGTGAACGTGGTGGATGGTGTGCGCGTCGCGCTCCCAGCCCGGCAGTCCCGCGAGCGGCACCCGGTCGGTGCGGACGTCGTGCCGGGAGCGCGCCTCGGTCAGCCAGAAGGCGAGTTCGGCGTCGGAGTGCAACGCGCTGGTCCCGGCCTCGGTGTCGGCCATGGGCGCGCAGGACAGGACCGTACGGGCGTCCATGTTCACCAGGTTGTCCAGCCGGAGCAGCTGCGCGATCTGCCCGAAGGTGAGCCAGCAGAAGTCGTCGTGCAGCGGTACGTCGTCCGTCGTCTCCACGATCATGTTGCGGTTGTGCTTGCCGTGGAACCAGGAGCCGTGCTCGGACTGGAGGACGTCGGCGAGGACCGTGGCGCGTCCGGGGCGGGTGAAGTACTCCAGGTACTTGACGTCCGCGCCTCGGTGCACCTTCGTGTAGTTGGAGCGGGTGGCCTGAACAGTGGGCGAGAGCTGCAGCAGGTTGGGATTGCCAGGCTCCATCTTGGCCTGCATCAGGCAGTGCAGCACCCCGTCGAACTCCTTGACGAGGATGCCGAGGATCCCGATCTCCGGCTGACTGATGATGGGCTGGTACCAGCCGCCGGGGCCTGAGTCGACGGTCACCCGCAGCCCCTCGACGCTGAAGAAGCGCCCGCTGCGGTGACGGAGGTTTCCCGTGCCGTCCTCGGTGTACCAGCCCTCCAGCTCGGCGAACGGGATGGTGCCGACCCGGAACGGGTGGGCCGCGCGCCGCCAGGCGAACCAGCGGTGGAACTGCCCGAGATCAAGGTGCGCGCCCTGGGCCGCCGCGGCGGAACGAGCGATCCGGGCGGCCGGGGCCGCGTCGTGCCGCGGCCGCAACGCGGTGGCCACTCCGAGCGTGGGTGACATGACAGGGGTCTCCTCGACGTCGTACGGACGGTTGAACGGGTCGGATTGCGGGCGGGACGGGCGAGCGGGGCCCGGCCGGGGCGGCGCGGCGGGGCGGGGCATCGGCGCCGGAGGCCGCCCGACGGGGCCGGGGCCGGCGGGCGGCCGGACGGATCCGAAGCCGGCGCGCGGCCGGACGGATCCGGGCTCAGCGGACCGCGGGGAGGACGAACAGGCAGGACGAGCCGACGGGACGGTTGGGCCGGACGGGCACGCGGGCCCGGCCGAGGCGGCGCGACCGGCGTCGGTGGTGGAGATCCTCGGCGGCCGGGGGGCCGATGCGGCGGGTCACCGACCGGGGGCCGTGGGCAACGGGCCGCGAGGGATCGGCGCCCGCCGCCGTGGGCGGTGGGCTGTGGACCGAGGACCGTCGACCGGGCCGGACCGAGCGAGCCACCCGGCGGGCCCCGGGCCGCCCGACGAACCCCTGGCCGCCGTTGGAGCCCCGGCCGGCCGGTGGTGTCGGCGTCGGCGCGTCGCCGAGCGCCTTTGCGATCAGCGGCCGCCCGCCACCGTCAGGGACTCGCCGGTGATGTTGCCGTTGGCCGCCGAGCACAGGAACAGCACGGCGGCGGCCACGTCCTCGGGGTCGCTCAGCCGTCCGGTGGGCGTCGCGGCGATCTCCCGCGCGCGAACCGGCTCCGGCAGTCCCTTGAGCATCCGCTCGGTCACCGTCAGCCCTGGGCAGACCACGTTGACCAGCAGACCGTCACCGCCGAAGTCCCACATGAGGCTGCGGGCCAGGCCGTGCAGCCCCGCCTTGGCGGCCCCGTAGAACTCCTGGCCGCGGTTGCCGCCCAGCGCGTTGTGCGAGGAGATCAGCGCGATCCGGCCCCAGCCCCGCCGCCGCATGCCGGGCACGGCCTGCTGGACGGTACGGATCACGGGGGCGAGGTTGCCGTCCACGACCGGCAGCCAGTCCTCCTCGGGCACGTTCTCGAACGGGGTGCCGGGCGCCCTGCGCACGCCCCAGCGCACCGCGTTGGCCACCAGAACGTCCAGGGATCCCCAGCGCTCCTCGACGGCGGCCACCACGCGCCGGGGGGAGGCGGGGTCGTCCAGCGCGTACGCGACGGGGAAGGCCCGGTCCTGCGCGGCGCCCAGCTCCTGCGCCAACTCCTCCGCAGCGGCACGGTCGTTGCGGTACGACACCGCGACGCGGGCGCCCTCCTGGGAGAAGGCGCGGGCCACCGCCCGGCCGATTCCACTGGTGGCCCCCGTGACCAGCACGGTGCGTCCCCTCAGGCCAAGGTCCATGTCCGATCCTTTACGTCCTTGTCGTGCGCGTGCGGTCGGGCGGGCAGGCGGGTCATCCGCGGGCCGCGACGAATTCCTTGATCGTGCCGACGACGTAGTCGAGCATTTCGTCGGTGAGGGCGGGATAGACGCCGATCCAGAAGGTGTGCTCGGTGATGATGTCGCTGTTGGTGAGGTCGCCGACGACGCGGTGGGGCTGGTCGACGTAGGCGGGCTGGCGGGTGAGGTTGCCGGCGAAGAGGCGGCGGGTGCCGATCTTGCGCTCCTCCAGGTGCGCGACCAGTTCGGCACGGGTGAAGGGAGCGTCGAGGCGGACCGTGAGGACGAAGCCGAACCAGCTCGGGTCGCTGCCCGCGGTCGGCTCCGGAAGCAACAGGTGCGGCAGGCCGTCCAGGCCCTCGCGCAGCCGACGCCAGTTGCGCTTGCGGGCGGCGGTGAACTCCTCCAGCCGGGCGAGCTGGCTCAGGCCGAGAGCGGCCTGGAGGTCGGTCGCCTTCAGGTTGTAACCGATGTGGGAGAAGATGTACTTGTGGTCGTAGCCGTGGGGCAGGGTGCCCATCTGGTGGTCGAACCGCTTGAAGCAGGTGTTGTTCTTGCCGGGTTCGCACCAGCAGTCACGGCCCCAGTCGCGCAGGGACTCCACGATCCGGGCCAGCCTGAGGTCGGACGTCAGCACGCAGCCGCCCTCGCCCATGGTGAGGTGGTGGGCGGGGTAGAAGCTGACGGTGGTCACGTCGCCGAAGGTGCCGGTGAGCCGGCCCTGGTACGTGGTGCCGACCGCGTCGCAGTTGTCCTCGACGAAGTAGAGGTCGTGGGCGCGGGCCAGCTCGGCGATCTCGGCGGCCTCGAACGGGTTACCGAGGGCGTGGGCGATCATGACGGCCCGGGTCCTGGGGCCGATGGCCTGGGCGACGCGGTCCGCGGTGGTGTTGTACGTCCCCAGTTCCACGTCGATGAAGACGGGCACCAGGCCGTTCTGGACGATGGGATTGACGGTGGTGGGAAAGCCGGCCGCCACGGTGATGACCTCGTCGCCCGGCTTGAGGCGCCGCTCCCCCAGGGTGTGGGACGTCAGGGCGGTCAGGGCGAGGAGGTTGGCGGAGGACCCGGAGTTGGTCAGATGGGCCTTGCGGCGCCCCAGGGCCCTGGCGAAGCGTGATTCGAAGCTGCGGGAGCTGGCCCCGGCCGCGATGCGCAGGTCGAGGGCGGCTTCCACCAGCGCGACCCGGTCATCGGCGTTCAGCGTCGCCCCGGACGGCCAGATCTCCGTCACCCCCGGCTCGAACGGCCGGTTGTCCGTGACGTCCTCGTGGTACCTGCGGACCTGGTCGAGAATGAGCGCCTTGTCGCCGCGCATCCCTGCCTCCTTCGTCTTGGGCCTCGGCGCATGCCCGCACCTGGGGTGGGCACTGGCCGGTACGTCTCGAGGCTGGTCCATCGGCCTCGAACCCGGCTCGACGAGGGATGGACACCGAATGGACCAGCCGCGCTCCGAGGGCGTCCGGCGCAGCCCCCGCCGGAGCGGGCCCCGGGGGGCCGGCTGCGCGAGCGGCATTCGAGCGGAGCCGTCTAGCGTGCGCGGTGATGAACATCCACGACACGGCCGTGCCCGACGCCTACCGGATCGTGCCGCGTGTGCTCTCCGACGCCCGCGGCAGCTTCCACGAGTCGTTCCGCCACGAGGAGCTGGCGCGCGCGACCGGGCACCGGCTGCTTCCGCGACAGGTCAACTACTCCTCGTCCCGGCGCGGCACGGTGCGCGGTCTGCACTCGGTGCTGCTGCCGCCCGGGCAGGCGAAGTACGTCACCTGTGTGCGCGGCGCGGTGCGCGACTTCGTCGTCGACGTACGCCCGGGCTCGCCCTCCTTCGGCGCGTACACCACGGCGGTGCTCGACGCCCGCGAGGGCACCGGCATGTACGTGGCCGAGGGGCTCGCCCATGGGTTCGTCGCGCTGACCGACGACGCGTGTGTGAGTTATCTGTGCTCCACCGAGTACGCGCCCGGCACCCAGGTCGACATCTTCCCCTTCGACCCCGAACTCGGCCTGCCCTGGCAGCTGGGACTCACCGGGGAGCCGCTGCTGTCGGAGAAGGACGCGACGGCCCCCTCGCTGGCCCGCGCCGCGGACCTGGGGCTGCTCGCTCCGTACGACGCATGCCTGGCCCACTACGCGGCCAAGCGGCGAGCTGCACGCTAGGGACGCCCGGCGCGTCCGGGGCCCGTCGTACACGGGCGGGATGACTCCGGCGTGATCCGGCGGACGATGACGCGCTGTTTGCGGGCGTGCGCCTCGAAGCCGGACGGACGGACCGGAGGGGGCACATCCGGTGGGCTGACGGCCCCTTTGAAGAGACAGGCCAGTGCTTGGTCAGGTGACATGGGTTCTGGCATGTCGCGGTGACAGGTGGGGCAGGCGCCGGCCCAGACCGCGAGCAGTAACTGCAGTTCGCGGGCTATCTGGTAGAGGCTCAGGCCGGCGCCGTCCCTTTTGGGGACCGGAGGATGCGCTGCAGGGTGCAGAAGGCGTGGGCGACGGAGACGAGGGTGACGTGGTGGTGCCAGCCTCTCCAGGTGCGGCCTTCGAAGTGCGCCAGGCCCAGGGCCTGCTTCATCTCGCGGTAGTCGTGCTCGATGCGCCAGCGCAGTTTCGCGGTGCGCACGAGGGTGGCCGGCGGGGTGTCGGCGGGCAGGTTGGCCGGAGCACTGACGCTGCACGCCTGCGGAAGTGGTGCCTTTCTTGATGAAGCCGGTGCCGTCGAGGATCAGCACACCGCCGTCCTCGCCGAGTCGTTCGGCGATGTATGTCTGCAGGTCGTCGCGGACATCGTCGGCGTTCCAGGTTGCTGCGCTGAGCAGCCGCTGGAGGCCGTCAGGGGTGTGGTGGCCGGCGTATTCGGCCAACTGACAGCCGTTCTTGCGGCCGACGGGGCCGAGGAGGGCGCGGACATAGTCCCGCATGCGGCGTCGAGATCGGCGCGGCCGAAGCGGTGGCCGATGCGGAGGAAAAGGTCGTTGAGTTCCCGGTCCCAGCTCGTGTCCGCAAGGTCGTTGATCACGCTGGGAGGCTGCCCGGCTCACAGCACAGACAGTTCATCCACTCGTTCGAGGGGCGATCCGGCAAGACCGCCCCCGGCCCGACATCAGCCAACTACACTCCGGGCGACACCTCTGACCAGGCCAGATAGCGAACCGCTGCTGGGAGTACTAGCCGCGGCCGGAGGCGGCGAGTTCGGTGAGGCCGGTGGCCACGCGGGAGGGGGCGGGCAGGGAGCGGAAGTCGTTCCGCAGGGCCGCCGCCGCGTCCCGTGCGGGCCCGGCCAGCAGGTCCAGGACCGCGTCCCGCACCCGGTACGCGGCCTTCTCGTCGCCCGCCAGGTCACCGCCGGACAGGTGCCGGCCCGCGCCGACGGCACGCAGCCGCTCACCGATGAGCATCTGCTCGGGGCGCGGCGACACCACCAGCTGTGGTGTGCCGGCGGCCGCCGCGGTCATGGCCGCACCGCCACTGCCCTGGTGGGCGACGGCCGCGCAGGTGGCGAGGAGCAGATGCAGCGCGGAGGCGTCCATCGCCCGCACTCCGTCGGGCAGTCGGGTGAGCGCGGCGCGCTGGGCGGCGCCGAGGGCCAGGACCACGTCCAGGCCGTCGGCGGCCAGCAGCCCGGCCGCGGCCAGCAGCGGGTCGGGGCCGCCTCCGGGCGCTCCGGCCGGGCGGGCGCCGGCCTCCCAGGTCACGCACACCCGGGGGCGCGCCGGCCTTTCGAGCAGCCCGGCCGGCAGCTTGGCGGGACCGCTGTACGGGATGTGCCGCACCGGCAACCGGTTTGCCGGTGTGGGGAGTTGGAGCATCGGCGGGCAGGGGTCGAGCCAGCCGAGGGGGGTGTGCGCGGGGTCCGCTTCGTAGCGCTCGAACAGGTGGCGGTAGCCGGGCAGCGGGCTGCCTCCCGGACCGCTGTGCTCCAGCCTGAGCACGGCGGCGCCGCCCCACAAGTGGGCGGCCAGCGGCACCCCCAGCAGCTGCGACACGACGGTGCCCGCATAGGTGGAGCCGTCGGCGATGATCAGTTCGGGGCGCCAGGCGCGGGCGAAGTCCAGCAGGCCGGGCACCATGTCGCCCGCGATCCGCAGCTGCCGGTCGACCAGGGAGCGAAGCATCCGTTGCCGCTGTGCGCCCAGTTCCGCGAACCGTAGCGGCCAGTCGGCGGGCCAGCCCCGCAGGACGGCGCCGGCCCCGGGGCCGCCCAGCGCGGGGGGCGCGGCAGGCGGCGCGACGGCGCCGACGGCCACCGCGGTCAGCCCGGCGGCGCCCACCGAGGGAGCGCAGTCGGACGGTACGGCGACGAGCACGTCGTGCCCCGCTGCCCGGCAGGCCCAGGCGAGCGGCACCATCGGGAAGAGGTGCGCGGAGGCGGACCAGGTGGTGAAGAGAATGCGCACGGTGCTCCTTGAGGGGGTCGAGGTGGTGCGCGTGTCAGCCCACGAGATGGCCGGCGCCCTCGGGCAGATCCTGCTCCGCGCCCTGGCCGAGCCACGCCAGCAGCTCGGCGCGGCGCTCGCCACCCGGGTCCTCGGCGAGGGTCTCGGGACGCGCGACGGCGAGCCGCTCGGCGGTGACGCGGACGCCGTCCGCCTCCTGGGCCAGCCGCCACGAGCGCCGGTACAGCGCGAACCCGCGGGGTGGGTCGAGGTGCTTGACGACGATGGTGTGCGGGGCGCGGCCGATGTGCACGGTGCGGCCGTCGCCGGTGCAGCCGTCGGGGTGCGGTGTGTCCGCGGTGCCGAACACGGCGGTCTCCTCGGCGGTTCCGTCCTGGCCAAGGGCGGCGGACAGCCGCGCGTGGACGTCCTCGACCCTGCCCGGCAGCAGCGCCCGGCGCTCGGCGCGCAGCACCAGCGGCCCGTCCTGCTCACGGCCCTCGACAGCGGCCTTGAGGGTACGCATCTGCAGGGCGCCGTGCCGGTCCAGTTCCGCGGCGGTGATCGCCGGGTCCTGGTCGGTGGTGAACCAGTGGTGCGACTCGACTCGGCAGCCGCCGCTCTCCAGGGCGATGAACAGCCACTCGCCGCCGAGCCTGCGGATCGCGCCGACGGTGCCCTGCTGCTCGAAGACCATGCGCAGCGTGTCCTCGTGGAGACGGCGCCGGGACTGCCAGATCCGCAGCCCGCCCTCGGGTCCCGGGCGCACCGCCCAGAACTTCGACAGGTCCTCGCTGCCGCGCTGCTCGACGATCTCGGTATGTACGATCCACGGGTAGAGCAGCGGCCAGCCGGCCACGTTTGTGAGCGTGCGGTAGACCAGCTCGGCGGGCGCGTCGACGGTGATCTCGGCCTTGGTGCGGTGGATCTCCTCCGTCGCGGGGCCCGTCCGCCGGGCGGCATCGGTGGTGGTCTGGGTCATGGTCGGGGTGCTCCTCGCAGGAGGTCGGGCAGCGGGTTCAGGAGGTGGCGCGTGCTTCCAGGTAGCCGACCAGTTCGCCGGGCAGCGGCATGGCCTCGATCTCCTGGCGGATCTCTCGGGCACGCTCGGCGTAGCGGGGCTCACCCAGCAGGTCCTCGATGGCGGACCGCAGCGCGCCGGGTGCGGAATGGCGTTCGGCGACGTTGATCCCGGCCTTGGCCTGCTCGACGAGTTCGCCCCACAGCCACTGCGTGGACTCGGTGTTGTCGGGCACCGTGATCTGCGGGACGCCGTGGGCGAAGCCCGTCATGCCGGTGCCGGCGCCGCCGTGGTGCACGAGCAGGTCGCAGGTGGGCAGCAGGGCGCCCAGCGGCAGCCAGCCGGTGGTGCGTACGTTGGCGGGCAGCGGGCCGGCGGCGTCCTCGGCGCCGGCCACGGCCAGCACCACCTCGGCGTCCAGGCCGGCCACCTCGTCGAGGAGCTGGCGGCGCCGGTCGGCGAAGTTGCTGGTGGTGATGCCGCCGGACAGGCACACCCGCGGCCGGCCGGGGCGGTCGAGCAGCCAGCGGAGGACCTCCCCCGGGCCGTTGTAGGGGATGTAGCGCATGGGAACGCGCGGGACGCGGGAGGGGCGGCGCAGCGCGGGCGGGCAGGTGTCGATCCAGGTGTCGGTGCCGATGCGGGGCTCGACACCGAAGCGCTCGAACATCCGGACGTAGGCGGGTGGCACTTCCTTGTCGTCGAGGAAGTAGATGCCGACCGGCTGGCACCAGCTGTAGCCCACGGCCGGGACACCGACCGCCGCGGCGGCGACCAGGCCCACGACCGCGCCGATGTCGTACACGACCAGGTCGGGGCGCCAGGCACGGGCGAAGGCGACCAGGTCGTCGGCGAGCGAGTCGGCGAGCCCGATGAGCTGCGACGCCCAGCTCAGGCGGCGGTCCTCGGGCCAGGGCAGCGGCCCCATCGGCCAGTCCGCGGGGACCCGTTCGGGGCGCTCGGCGCTGTCGGGGATGCGCCATGCGGCGAAGGCGTCACCGGCCGCGCGGTCGCCGATGGGGACGGCGATCAGGCCGGCGGCCCTGACGCGGTCGACGGACTGCGGCCGGGCCGCGACCCGCACCTCGTGGCCCGCCAGTTGGGTGGCCCAGGCCAGGGGTACGGCCCAGGGGACATGGCTGGCCCCGTGGGCCACGAAGAGGACACGCATGCTGTCTTCACCTGCCTGGGGTCGAGTGACGTGAGGGACGTGCCGCCGTCCCGGGAAGAGGGCCGGCGGCCGGGGTTCGGCCGCCGGTCAGGCGCGGGGCCGGCCGGGCAGGGCGAGCGCCGGGACGAGCGTCAGCGCGCTGATGGCCAGGGCCCACCAGAAGGCCGTACCGAAGGAGTCGGCGAGGCTGCCGCCGTGCCGGGCGATCTGGTGCTGCAGGACGATGACGAGGGTGGCGGTGCCCAGCGAGCCGCCGATGCGGTGCACGACGTTGTTGATGCCCGCGGCCTGCGGCATCTGGTGCGGTTCGACGCTCTGGAAGACGGCGGTGATCATCGGGGACATGGCCCCGCCCAGGCCCATGCCGCGGACGAACAGGGCGGCGCTGAGCAGGAGTTCACCGGGCTCATCGCCGACCTGGGTGTAGGCGAGGGTGCCGGCCATGGACAGGGCGATGCCCAACAGGATGACGGTGCGCAGGCCGAGGCGGCCGGTGAGCTTGCCCGCGAAGAACATGGCGACCGCGATGCCGAGGTCCTGCGGGATCAGCAGCAGTCCGGCGTGCAGGGCGTCCTGGCCTCGGGCCTGCTGATAGTACAGCGGCAGCATGAACATCGAGCTGAACAGGGCGGCGCCGACCAGGAACGAGGTGAGGATCGCGTGGGAGAAGGCGCGGCGGCCGAACAGGCGCAGATTTAGCACCGGCGTGGCGCCGGGGCGCAGGGCGTGCACCGCGTAGGCGATCAGCAGGAGCGCACCGACGGCGATGGGGGCGTGCACGACGGTGTCGGCGAAGCTGTGGCCGTTGCCGGTCTCGGAGAACCCGTAGATGAGCGCGGCGAGTCCGGGAGAGATCAGCAGCAGCCCGAGCACGTCGAGCCGCTGGCCGCCCTCGGGGGTGCTCCTGGGCAGTACGCGGGCGGCCAGCAGCAGGGTGAGCACGCCGAGTGGCACATTGATGTAGAAGATCCACTGCCAGCTGAGCAGTCCGATGAGGACGCCGCCGATGACCGGGCCGAGCGCGGGCGCGAAGGTCAGCGGGATGATCAGCAGGCTCATCACCCGGCCGATGCGCTGGGGACCGGCGGCCTGGGCGATCATCGACTGGCCGATGGGCTGGATGAGCCCGCCGCCGAGACCCTGGAGCACCCGGAAGACGATCAGTGAGACGGCCGACCAGGCCAGGCCGCACAGCGCGGAGCCGAGGACGAAGCAGGCCACCGAGGCCATCCAGACACGCCGGGCGCCGAAGCGGTTGGTGGCCCAGCCGCTGATCGGGGCGACCAGCGCGAAGGCGAGCAGGTATCCGGTGCTGATCCACTGCACCGTGGCCAGGGAACTGCCGAAGTCACTGCGGATGGCCTCGATGCCGACGTTGACGACGGTGGAGTCGAGCACGGCGAGGATCGTGCCGAGCACCAGGACGATGCCGAGTTTGAGCACTGCGGGTTCGAGACGGTCGCTCGGTTGTGCCGCCGTGGCCCGAACGGTCGTGGACATGACTGTGTTCCCTTGGATAGGTGGGAAAAGGGAGCTGCGGCCCGCCGGGGGAGTCGGGCCGCAGCGGCTCAGGGGGTGGGCGGCCGAGGCGGGGCCGCCGGGGTGCGCAGGGGTCAGGGGACGAGGACGACCCGGCCCAGCTGGACGCGGTCCTCCATCACCTCGTGGGCCTTGGCGGCCTCCTCCAACGGCAGTTCGGTGTGCACGACGGGGCGCACCTTGCCGCTGAGCACCATCTCGCACACCTCCTCGACGATCTTGTCGAAGTTGTCGACCTGGCTGTCCATGACGCCCATGGAGAAGTGCGTAACGTACTTCCCGGCCAGGTCCTCCAGCGGGATCCTGGGCAGCTCGAGACCGCCGCCGGCCGAGCCGTAAAAAACCAGCCGGCCGAACGGCTTGAGCAAGCCGATGCTCTTGGGGGTGATGTCGGCGCCGACGCTGTCGAGGACGACGTCGACCCCGGCACCTCCGGTGACCGCGCGGACCTGCTCCTCCCAGCCCTCCTGGCTGTAGTCGACGGCGTGGTCCGCACCCAGCTCCTTGGCGAACGCCAGCTTGGCAGGGTCCTTGGCGGTGGCGATGACGGTGCCGGCGCCCAGTGCCTTGACCATCTGGACCACGAGGTGGCCGATGGCCCCCGCCGCGGCGTGCACCAAGACGCTCTCCCCCTCCTTGAGGTGGGCGGCCTGGATCACCTCAAGGCCGACCTGGGCGGGCGAGCTGAGCATGGTCGCCTGGGCGGCGTCCATCTCCGCGGGGATGCGGACCAGGTCCTTGACGCGGGCCAGGGAGTACTCGGCGAAGGCGTCCTTGAAGATGACGCTGGCCACCCGCTCGCCGACCCGCCAGCCCTCGACGCCGGGGCCGAGGGCGTCGATGAAGCCGACGGCGTCGCCACCGGGGCAGGCGGGCAGCGGGAGGCGTTCACCGTAGTAGAACTCTCCGGCGCGCTCCTGGATCCCGGCGAAGTTGACGCCGATGGCCTCGGCCCGGATCCGTACCTGACCAGGGCCCGGCTCGGGCTTGGCGACCTCGTCGACCTGCAGTACCTCCGGCGTTCCGTGCTGGTGGTAGCGGACGATGCGCATGCGTCTCTCTTTCTGTAGCTCCAGGGACCGCGGCTGCCGGCTCCTGCGGGGTGGGCTCCCGGGCCCGGCCGCGGGCGCGGAAGAGTCGACCCGCGGCCGGTGAGGGGAACCGCGCCGCTCATCGCGGTGTCGGTGTGCGCAAGCCTCGCGCCCGCCGCTGGAGTCCGCTCGGAGCGCCGGTGGACCCTTCCGAGCCTGCCGTCGGAGTCAGGCCTCGCGGGTGACGCCCGCGAACAGGTCGTCCTCCGGCAGGTCGGTGTCCACGAGGCTGCGTGCGAGGTGGTAGTCCTCGGTGGGCCAGGCCTGCTGCTCGATCTCCAACGGACACGAGCGCTCGGGGCCGTTGGGGTCGACCTGGGTCTCGTGGGCGAGGAGCGCCCGCAGCCGGGTCGGGAACCACTCGGCGCACTGCACCCGCGTGGTGATCTCCCACTTCTCCTCGACCCCTTCGAGCTCATTGAGCACCTCACCGTGCGGCGAGTCGAGCCCGGCGGCCGTCATGGCCTCGTAGACGGCCTTGAAGTAGGCCTTGCTGAAGGCGCGCGTGTAGTAGAGCTTCAGCGGCTGCCAGGGCTCCCCGGCGCCGGGGTAGCGGTCGGGGTCGCCGGCCGCGTCGAACGCCTCCACCGAGACCTGGTGGGTCTTGATGTGGTCGGGGTGCGGGTAGCCGCCGTTCTCGTCGTAGGTGACGACGACGTGCGGGCGGAAGGCGCGCATCGCGGCGACCAGAGGGCGGGCGGCGGTCGGCAGCGGCTGCACGGCGAAGCAGTCGTCGGGCACCGGCTCACCGTTCCTGGGCAGTCCGGAGTCGGTGAAGCCGAGGAACTCCTGTCGCACGCCGAGGATCTCGCGGGCCCGCTCCATCTCCAGGCGGCGCAGCCGGGGCAGATCGGCCCACACCTCGGGGCGGTCCATGGCCGGGTTCAGGACGTCGCCGCGCTCACCGCCGGTCATGGTGGCGACCAGGACGTCCACGCCCTCGGCCCGGTAGCGGGCGAGGGTGGCGGCACCCTTGCTCGACTCGTCGTCCGGGTGGGCGTGCACGGCCATCAGGCGCAGCCCGGTGCGCGGGCGTGAGGTGGACTTGGTCATGGGACATCTCCTCGACGGCTGGTCGGTGACAGGGGACTTGCGGGGTAGTGCTACGGGGTGGCCGGTGGGGCGGGCGTCAGCCCTTGCCGGTCGCTCGGCGCGGGTACAAGGCCGCGGGCAGCAGGGTCAGGGCGCCGAAGACCAGGGCCCAGCGGAACGTGTGGGCGTAGGCGCTCGCGGGACCCGCGGCGTCGGCGAGGGCGCTCTGCAGGATGACGGCGAGCAGGGCCGTGCCCACCGATCCTCCGACGCGGTTGAGGACGGTACGGGCGCTGGTGGCGGCCGGTGCCTGCCTGCGGCCGACGGAGGTGTAGGTGGCGGCCACGTTCGGCGGGACCACGGCACCGAGCCCGACGCCGCGCACGAACAGGGCTGCCACCGGGAGGAGTTCGCCGGGGGCGCCGCCGTCCAGGGCGAAGGGGAGGGTGCCGAGGACGGTGAGCGCGATGCCCGCGAGGACGACGGTGCGCGGCCCGTGCCGGTCGGTGAGCCTGCCCGCGAGCGGGGTGACCAGCGCGCTGCCGAGCGCCTGGGGGGCGAGCATCAGGCCGGCCTGGAGCGCACTCACGCCCTCGACCTGCACGAAGTACAGCGGCAGCAGCATCATCGACGAGTACAGGGCGGCGCCCAGCAGGAAGGTGTTGAGGCCGGCCAGCGTGAAGCCGCGGCCCGCGAACAGCCTCAGGTCGAGCAGCGGGGTACGGCTGGTGCCCAGCGCGTGCACGACGTATCCGGCCAGGAAGGCGGCGCCGACGGCGAGGGCCACGCCCCCGGTGAGACCGGAGTCGTCGCCCTGCCCGTACTGGGCGAGGCCGTAGACGAGGGCGGCGAGTCCGGTGGGCAGCAGGGCCAGGCCGACGCCGTCGGGGCGTACGGAGGTGTCGCGTTCACCGGCGTCGGACGGGACGAGACGGGCCGCGAGGGCCAGCGCGATCAGCCCGACGGGGATGTTGACGAGGAACAGCCAGCGCCAGCCCGCCCACTGGACCAGGATGCCGCCGAGGACGGGCCCGAGGATCGGCGCGACGGAGACCGGCACGGTGATGATGCCGACCAGCCGTCCGATGCGCTGCGGGCCCGCGTGCCGGGCGACCAGGGACTGGCCGACGGGCTGCATCAGCCCGCCGCCGACGCCCTGCAGCAGCCGGAAGGCGATGAGCGAGCCGCCGGACCAGGCCAGGCCGCTGAGCGCGGAGGCGGCGATGAACAGGCCGACCGAGGCGAGCCAGACGCGCTTGCCGCCGTACCTCGTCTGCAGCCAGCCCGAGAGCGGGGCCACGAAGGCGACGGTGAGCAGGTATCCGGCGCTCACCCACTGCACGGTCGCCATGGAGGTGTCCAGGCCGTCGGCCATCGGGCCGAGGCCGACGTTGACGATCGTCGCGTCGAGCTGGGCGAGCACGGCGCCCAGGACCAGCACCGAGCCGAGCCGGACCAGGGCCGGGTCCAAGCGCTCCGGCCGGGGACGGGATGCGGTGTCGCGGCGGGCGACCGTGGGGTCCAAGAGGTCTCCTCTGGGGTGGATGTTCTTCTGGACGGCGCAAATTTAGATCCCACCAATTTTTTTGTCAATCCTATCTTTAGGATGACCAAATCGAACGGTACGATGGGGTGCATGACCGAGGTGAGAACGACCCGGGCGGCCGTCCAGGAAGAGGGCCGGCGAGGGCGCAAGAAGCGCGAGACCCGAGAACGGCTGGCCCATGTCGCGACACTGATGTTCATCGAGCGCGGCTTCGAGAACGTGACGATCACCGAGATCGCGGAAGCCGCCGACGTGTCGAAGATGACGGTCAGCAACTACTTCCCGCTCAAGGAGGACCTCGTCTTCGACGCCCACGAGGGCGTCGTGGACAGCCTCGCCCGGGTGGTGCGCGAACGCGCCGCCGGAGAGTCCGCGCTGCACGCCCTGCACCGTGTCTTCGTCTCCTCCCTCGACCGGCCGCACCCGGTCAACGGGCGCTGCACGCCCGGCTTCGCCCGGCTCGTGTACGACAGCCCGCGGCTGCGCGCCCGCGAGCGGGAGATGGACGAGCAGCGCGAAGCGGCGCTCGCCGCGGCGCTGGCGGACGCCACACAGACCGGTCCGGAGGATCCCGTGCCGCACTTGAGCGCGGCTCAACTCGCGGGCGCTCACCGTGTGCTGTGCCGCCGGGTACGGGCCCTGTGCCGCGCCGCGGCCCCGTCGGCGCAGCTGCGCGAGGAGATCACCGAGCTGGCCGGCCCCGCCTTCGGCATGCTGGAGCCCACCCTCGGCGACTACTGCGTACGGGACCGGTAGTCGAGCCGGACTCCACCACTCCGCGGCAGACTGCCGCCACGAGCGCCTGCCGGGCGTACCGGCGGCCGGCACGAGAGGAGTGGGCGTTGTCCGCGACGACCGACACGACACAGCCCGGCAGTACGCCGGCTCCCCCGGCCGGGGCCAGCGCCCCCGGCCCGGGCAACAACCTCACCGGGTTCACCATCACGCACGACCTGATCCGCCGGGTGATCCCGGAGCTGGGCCGGCGGCTGGCCGGCGCCGCGGCGGCCGGCTCCCTGGACGCCGCCACCGTACGACGGCTGACCAGCTGGTGGCAGATGTTCACCACCATCCTCGAGGGGCACCACACCAGCGAGGACTCGCACGTCTGGCCGGTCGTTCTGGAGACCGAGCCGGGCCTGGCCGGGGTGGCGCGCACGCTGGAGGAACAGCACGCGTCGCTGGACGACCACCTGGCCCGCATCGACGGGGGCCTGCGCAGGCTCGCCGCCGGCACCGGCGACCGCGAGGTCGTGCTCACCTGCCTGCTGGCCCGCGTCACCGAGTTCGACGCCCTGATACACGACCACCTCAGGCTGGAGGAGCGCACCATGGTGCCGGTCCTGCGGGAGAAGGTGACCGCCGAGGCGTACCGGGCGATGCTCGCCTCCCTCGCCCTGGGACACGACCCCATGGACTTCGTGCCGACGATGCCGCTGCTGCTGGAGCAGGCGGCCCCCGAGGCCAGGCAGTTCATGCTCGGCGGCATGCCGCCCGAGCTCCGGGCCCGTTACGACGCCGAGTTCGAGCCCGCCTACCGGGCGCTGGTCGCATCCTTGCCCTCCGGCTGAACCCGCCCGGCACAGCTTTCCTCACAGCTCTCCGACACGAACGGTGTATCCGGCATGAGACTTCTGGTCATCGGTGGAACGGTCTTCCTGGGCAAGGCCTTCGTGGCCGACGCCCTCGCCCGCGGCTGGGAGGTCACCACCTTCCACCGCGGCCGCTCCGGCGCCGACCTGCCCGGCGTCGAGACGATCACGGGCGACCGCGAGAACGAGGCCGACCTCGCACGGCTGGCCGCGGCGGGACCCTGGGACGCCGTGGTCGACGTGTGCGGCTATGTGCCCCGCGTGGTCGGCGCCTCGGCCCGGGCGTTGAGCCGGCGGGCCGGCACCTACCTGTACGTCTCCTCCATCAACGCCCTGCAGCCCTGGCCCGCGGCCCCAGTGGACGAGTCCTCGCCGCGTTTCGCCTGCTCCCCCGACGCCGGACCCGACGACGGCCAGTACCCCGCGCTGAAGGCCGGCTGCGAGCGCGCCGTCGAACGGGACTTCGACGGCCGGGCGCTGGTACTGCGCCCCGGTGTGGTCATCGGCCCCGGTGACCGCATGCGGCGCGTCCCCTACTGGCTGCGGCGGGCCGCGCAGGGCGGGCCGATGCTCGCCCCAGGCTCCCCCGGCCGCACGATGCAGCTGATCGACGCCCGGGACATCGCGGCCTTCGGTCTTGACCGCATCGCGGCGGGCGGCTCCGGCACCTACCTGACCACGGGCGAGCCCGCCAACGCCACGTGGGGTGAACTCATCGACCAGGCCGTGTCGTTGACGGACGCGGGCACCGAGCCGGTCTGGGTGGAGGACGCCTTCCTCGCCACCCAGCAGATCCCGCCGTTCGTGACCGTGCCGTTCTGGGCTCCGCCCGTGGAACAGCTCGCCGGCGTCTGGGGCTTCTCCTCGAAGAAGGCGCTGGAGGACGGGCTGCGCTGCCGCCCCTTCGCCGAGTCCGTGCGCGACACCTGGACCTGGATGACCGAACGGGGCGGTATGGAGGAGGCGTTCGCGGAGTACCGCTACCCGGACCAGACGCTGACCCGCGAGCGGGAGGCGCAGATCCTGGCGGCCTGGGACGCGCGCGAGTCCGGCTGACCACAGGCGGGGTCGGCCTGTCGCGAGGACGTCCCGAAGACGCCGTGGGGCGCCGGGCGGAGGAGTTCCTCTGCCCGGCGCCCCACGGCGTTCGGCCGGGTCAGCGGCCGGCGGCCACGGACGGCCGGGGCAGCGCGAGGACGCGCGCCAGCGCCCCGGACAGCTCCCGTGCGGTCCCCGGGTGCCAGACGGGTGTGCGCCACACGACGAAGCCGTCCGGCCGTACGAGCACCGCCCCGCTGCTGCCCACGCCGTGCGCGGCGGCCCAGCGCCCGGACGGGTCGGCCACCTCCCGGCCGATCCGCAGCACTTCCAGGCATCCGTCCCCCGCCACGCACCGGTCCGGTGCCGGGAGCGCGTCGGCTGCCGCGGCGGGGCCGAGGAGAAGGGTGAAGCCCGGCCCGTACAGGTCGATGCTGGAACACGCGCGGCCGTCGCGCACCAGGTCCAGATGCGGGGCCCGGGTGCCCGGCCGCCCCGACTCGCCGAGCCCGTCCTCGCCGTCCGCCACCACCGCCTCGGAGTCGTAGCGGTAGCCCAGCCCCAGGGCGAGCCGGCCGACCCGGGCGGCCGCGTCCTCCCCGCCGGCCCCCGCCCGCTCCTCCTGGAGCCGGGTGGACAGGGCGCAGGTCAGCTCGGCCACGGGGCGGCGCTCGGGCTCGTAGGTGTCCAACAAGCCGGCGCCGGCGCGGCCCTGCAGGACCGCGGCCAGCTTCCAGGCGAGGTTGTGCACGTCCTGGATGCCGGTGTTGGCGCCGAGCCCGCCGGACGGCGGCATCACATGGACCGCGTCCCCGGCCAGCAGGATGCGGCCGCGGCGGTACTCCTCGGCGACCCAGGAGGCGAGCTCCCAGGTGTGCACGGCGCGGCCGGTGCCCGGCACCGCGGGCAGCACCCGCACCGCAAGGTCCGGGACACCGACCGCCGCCCGTATGTCCGCCGCACAGCGCTCGGGGGTGAAGTCCGCAGGCCCCTCGCCGCGTTCGGGGTCGTACGGCACCATCAGCACCCAGCGGTCGGCGCCGTCCAGCCGGGCCAGGAGCGTGCCGGGCACCGGGCGGGCCAGGTAGGCCAGGCCGACGGGGCGGCCGCGCAGCGCGGCGCCGAGGTTCGCCTCGAAGGCGATGTTGACGACGTGCGCCAGCCGCCTGCCCCGGGTGCGGATGCCCAGCGCAAGGCGCAGCGGGGAGCGATGGCCGTCCGCGGCGATCAGATAGCGCGCCCGGACCGTGTACCGGCGGCCGCTCGCGCGGTCGGTGACGCTCGCGGTGACGCCGTCGGCGTCCTGGGTGACCTCGCCCAGCTCGGTGTGGAACCTGACGTCGGCGCCCAGTTCCTCGGCGCGGGCGCGCACCAGCGGCTCCACGGTGCTCTGCTCGACCAGGGCCGGCGGGCAGGGACTGGCCCAGCCGACCGACTCGCCCGGTGGCCTGCTGCCGCGGTACTCCTCGGGGCCGGCCAGGGTGGTGGCCCGCACGACGTCGGTGGCGGCCAGGAAGACCGAGGGCGGTGCGGCGCGCACCGCCTCCTCCAGACCGTGCCCGCGGTACAGCTCCATCGTGCGCGGGCTCAGCACCCGCGCCTTGGCGAGCATCGACGTGCCGGGATGGCGCTCCACCAGCACTGCGGGAACGTGGTGGCGGCGCAGGAACACCGCCGCCGACAGGCCGACGATGCCGCCACCCGCGATCAGCACCGCGGTGTTCTCCTCGCCCATCAACTTCCCTCCGTCGTACGGGTCCTGCCGGTGGTGCCGGTCTTACCGGCCCCGGGCCGCATGCCCGGGGGCGGCCAGCATGCGGGCGGAGCGTCGGGCGGCGCTCGAAGGCGGCCGGAGCCGGACCCGCGACGGGCGGGGCTCCGGCGGCACTACAGCGCGGCGGGTCAGGCTCGCACCTCGGGCCCGGTACGGCGCCGGGCCGTGCGGAAGGTGGAGGAGACGCACGTGGAGAAGACGCAGACGCGGACGGAGAAGGTGGACGTGGACACATCGAGCGCGCCGGCAGGGGGGACGGCCGGGACCGGGCCCACCGCGGCCTCGCCCCTCGCCCTGATGGTCCTCGGCCTGCTGCTGGAGCGTCCGATGAGCCCGCGGCAACTCGCCCGGACCGTGGCCGAGCGGGCCGCGGACAGCCCTGTGGAGGGCCCGCCCACGCCGGGGCCGGAGGAGTTCGCGGCGGTGGCAGGCGCGCTCGGCGAGGCGGGCCTGACCGAGACCGTGGCGCACGCCGACGGCCCGGCGTACGCGCTGACCGGCCGCGGCAGAAGCGAGTTCGCCCGGCGCGTCGTCGCCCAGCTGGCCGCCCCGGACCGGCAGCCGTCCGCCTTCCTGACGGCGGTCGGCTACCTGGGAGCGCTCGATGAGGACCGGGCGACGAGGGCGCTGCGCGAGCGCGCGGGGCGGCTGCGCGAGCGGGCCGCACGGATCGAGCGGGCGCCGGCCGAGAGCGGCGGCGTTCCCCGGCTGTTCCTGATCGAGAACGAGTACGCGCTGCGCATGTGCCGCGCCGAACTGGGCTGGATCGAGGAGGTGCTGGCCGAGATCGACGCCGGAACGCTGGCCTGGCCCCGGGTCCGGGTCACGGAGAACGGCTGGGAGTGGGAGCCGGAGGGCGGCGCCGCCCGCTGACCGGAGCCCACCGGCTCCTGAGCCGCTCAAGTGGTGTTCAGGCGCGGCTTCCTAGCTTCAGCGGCATGACTGAACTCTCTCTCAAGGGCAGGACCGCGCTGGTGACCGGCGCCAGCCGGGGCATCGGCGCGGCCATTGCCGCCGAGCTGGGCCGCCGGGGCGCCGCGGTCGCCGTGAACTACCTCAGCTCAGAGGAGGCCGCGCAGAAGGTCGTCGCGGGCATCGAGGAGCACGGCGGCCGCGCCGTCACCGCACGGGCAGACATCTCCGACGGCGAGAGCACCAAGGCCATGATCGATCGGGTCGAGCAGCAGCTCGGCCCGATCGACATCCTCGTGCTCAACTCCAGCGGGTACCGCGACGTGCTGCGTGGCCCGGCCCTCAACCACCCGGTCGAGGCGCTGGTCGACAAGATGGCCACCCAGGCCCGCGCCACCCTCGGCCCGGCCTACGCCGTGCTGCCCGGCATGATCGAGCGGGAGCAGGGCACCGTCATCCTGATCTCGGACAGTTTCTCGCGTCAGGCCGCGGCCGGTGCCATCGGCCACGCGGTGGCCAAGGCTCCGATGGAGGCCGCGATGAAGCACCTGGCGATCGAGCTGGGCCCGAAGAACATCCGCTTCAACACGGTCATCCCGGGCGCCACCCGCAGCGAGAACCTGATGAAGAAGTGGAACGCCAAGGACGAGTGGGGCCGTACCCTCGCCTCCGTCATCGACCAGACCCCGCTGCGCCGCATCGGCGAGCCGGAGGACGTGGCCCGTGCCGTCGCCGTCCTCGCGGGCGACGAACTGTCGTATGTGACTGGCGCGTTTCTGCCGGTCAGCGGCGGCCACCTCATCATCTGACCTTAAGGTGTCCCCGTCTCCTTCGGACGGGCCGCCGATCGCGTTCCCGTGCCGTCAGGCCGCCCGCGTCCGCCTGCGGGCCGCCTGACGGCACGCCCGTTGCGGGGCGCCGCACGGCGCCCGTCGGACCATCTCCCGAACCACGACAAGGACCCTCGCCCAAGCGCTGCGTGGCCCGACAGGCCATGCGGCCATGGGGACCTCAATGAAGGAACACCAATGAATGCTGTGCCGTCCGCCGACCGCTCCGGGCCGACGCCCGGGTGGACCGTGGCGGTGGTGGCCTGTGCCGCCCAGTTCATGGTGGTGCTGGACACCACCATCGTGAACGTCGCCCTGCCGTCGATGCGCGAGGACCTCGGCCTCGGCGCCGGGGGCCAGCAGTGGGTCGTCAACGCCTACCTGCTGACCTTCGCCGGGTTCCTGATGCTGGGCGGTCGCGCCGCCGACCTCTTCGGGCGGCGCCGGATGTTCACCGCCGGACTCGTCCTGTTCACCGCCGCCAGCCTGCTGGGCGGCCTGGCCACCGGCGGCGCGATGCTGATCGCCGCCCGTACCCTCCAGGGCCTGGGCGCGGCGTTCCTCGCCCCGGCCCCGCTGGCCCTGATCAACGCCACCTACGAGGACCTGCAGGCGCGCACCAAGGCGATCGCGGCCTGGGGCGCCACGGCGACCGCGGCCGGCAGCTGCGGCATCCTGCTCGGCGGCGTGCTGACGGACGCGCTGGGCTGGCGCTGGGTGCTGTTCGTCAACGTGCCCATCGGCGCGGTGCTGGTGGCGGTCGCGCTGCGCGCGCTGCCGGCCTTCCCCGGACAGGCACGCGGCCGGGGCCTGGACGTAACGGGTGCCGTCCTGGTCACCGCGGCCCTGGCCTGTGCGTCGTACGGCCTCTCCGAGCTGGAGACCCACCCGTTCGCCACCCCGCTGACCGGCGGTATCCTCGCGGTCGCCGTGGTGCTGCTGGTGGCGTTCGTCATCGTGGAGGCACGCACCGCTCAGCCGTTGATGCCGCTGCGGATCTTCCGCAACCGCGCCCTGGTGCTGGGCAATGTGGCCGCGCTGGTCATCGGTGCCGTGACCACCTCGGTGATGTTCTTCGTCACGCTCTACCTGCAGCGCGTGCTCGGCTACACGCCGCTCCGGGCCGGCCTGGCCATGCTGCCGCTGACGCTCGCGATCGCCGTGGCCTCGCTGCTGGTGCGACGCCTGGTGCAGGCCGTGGGGCCGCGGGCGCCGCTGACGCTGGGCTGGCTGCTGACCACGGGCGGGCTGCTGTGGCAGTCGCGTTTCTCGCCCGACGGATCGTTCACCGTCGATGTCCTCGGCCCCGGCGTGCTGCTGGGCCTGGGCCTCGGTGCGGTCGTGCTGCCGATGACGGCCGCCGCGACCTCCGGGGTCGCGGCGCAGGACACGGGACTGGCCTCCGCCCTGATGAACACCGCGCGCCAGATGGGCGGCGGCTTCGGTCTCGCCGTGCTCAGCACGGTCGCCGGGACCGCGGCGGGGGCGGCCGCACTCACCCACGGCTACGCCGAGGCCCTGCTGGTCGCGACCGTGCTGGCACTCGTGGCGGGCGCGCTGGCGCTGTTGATGCCGCGCCCCTCCGCCGCTGCCGCCCCGCACGCCGCGGGCGGGAAGAAGCCCGGACAGCGCCTGGCGCCGGTGGCCGCCGAGCCGGCCGAGTGAAGCGCGTACCGCGGCGGCCACGCCCCTGAGTGTGAAGGTCTCCCCTCCCGCCGGGAGGGGAGACCTTCACACGTCGTGCACGGGATCAGGTGGCAGCCGTCCGCTTCCGCCCGGCCCGCAGCATCCGGCTCAGCGTCAGCTGCGGATCCCGGACCACGGCATCGCCCAGCACCTTGTCGATGCGAGCCGTCAGGCCCGGCTCCAGTACGGCGTCCACGGCGCGCAGGTTCCGCTCGATCTGCCCTGGCGCGGAGGCGCCGATGACGGCCGAGACGACCTGTGGCTGGTGCAGCACCCAGGCCAGTGCCAGCTGAGGCTGGGTCAGCCCCGCCTCGGCGGCAAGCGGTCGCAGCGCCTGCACCCGTTCCAGGACCCGGTCCTCCAGGAAGCGCCAGCGGCGCAGCGAGATGTCGCCGCCCCGGGCGGCCACGGCCCGCGAGCCCTCGGGGAGTTCGCCGCCCGGCCGGTACTTTCCGGTCAGGACGCCGCCGGCCAGCGGTGACCACACCATCTGTCCGATGCCCAGCGGCACGCAGGCGGGGATCACCTCCTCCTCGATGACCCGCCACAGCAGGTTGTACTGCGGCTGGTTGGACACCAGCGGGACGCCCGCCTCCCGGGCCAGCCGGCCGGCCTCGGCCAGTTCGGGGGCGGCCCACTCCGAGACGCCGACGTACCGCACCTTGCCCGCGGCGACCGCGTCGGCGAAGGCCGCCATGGTCTCCTCCAGCGGCGTGGCGTCGTCGTAGAGGTGCGCCTGGTACACGTCGATGTGGTCGGTACCCAGCCGCCGCAGCGAGTCGTCCAGGCAGGCGCGGATCCGCGCGCGGCGCAGGCCGCCCGGCCCGCCCGAGTCGCCGCCCGCGCCGCGGCCCACCTTGGTGCAGAGGACCACCTGGTCGCGGGGGACGGCCGCCAGGGCCCGGCCGAGGACTTCCTCGGCCCGGCCCTCGGCATAGACGTCCGCGGTGTCGAAGGTGGTGATGCCCGCGTCCAGCGCCGCACGGACGCAGGCGACGGCCGCGCTGTCGTCGAGCTGGTTGCCCGCGGTCAGCGAGTTGCCGAAAGCGACCCGGCTCACGACGGGCCCGTGGTCACCCAGCCGTCGGTACCGCATGGTTCTCCCCCTCCTCGACCTGCCTGTCCGGCCGGCCCGCCGGACGGATGCCGAGCATGGCCAGAGCCCGCTCGGGGGCGTCCGCCCGGCCGCCGCTCGCGGCCGCGTAGCCGTCCGGGCGGATCAGCAGCCAGCCGCCCGGCTCCAGCCCCAGGTCGGCACCGAGCCGCCCGTCGGGGTCGACCAGCAGGATGACGGGCCCGTCCACGCTCCGCGCCCGCGGTACGACGCCGCGGACGCGGACGACACCCCGGTAGGTGCGCGCCAGCTCGGCCGGCGGGCCGAACTCGCCGGCCGCGCCCGCCCGGTCGGTGTCCGGCCGGGCCAGCAGCGTCCAGTCGGGGCGGCGCAGTTCCTCGATCAGTTCACGCCAGCCGGCCGACTCGGCGGCGCGGCGGGCGGTGACCCGGCTCGCCCGGCCACCGGCCGGGAGCGAAGCCCCAGCGGCCCGCGCGTTCCTCCTGTCGGCGCCCTCGTCCGCCGCCAGGGCCAGCGGCCCGTCGCCGTACCCGAGGCCGAGCGCCGACATCCCGCCCATGATCTTCTGCTCGATACGGGACTTCAGCGGGTGTACCGACCGGACGAAGGTGAACAGGGCGCGCAGTGCCGCGGCCGCGTAACGGCTGCGCAGCTGCACCAACAGCGTGGCGAACTTGGTGGACTTCAGCAGCGCGGCGCCCACCGGGACGCGCTCGGCGGTGTAGCTGTCCAGCAGGCTCTCGTCGGCCGAACCGTGGACGACGGACGCCAGCTTCCAGGAGAGGTTGACGGCGTCCTGGACGCCGGTGTTCATGCCCTGCCCGGAGGCCGGGCTGTGGACATGGGCGGCGTCGCCGGCCAGCAGGCAGCGGCCCTTGCGCATGCTGGGGATCATGCGCTGCTGAATGGTGAAGACGGACACCCAGGTGGGGTCCTCCACTCGCACCTCGCGCCCCGTACCGGTACGGATCTTGTGTTCGAACCGGCGCGCCACCGCCGCGTCGTCGCCGCCGTAGGACACCTCGGCGGTGTCCAACAGCCGCCATTTGCCCGGGTCGGGGAAGGGCACCATCATCACGGTGCCGGTCGGGGTGCGCATCCAGTGGATGCTGTCCCGGGGCAAGTCGCAGTGCACGACCGCGTCCGCGATGAGCCAGGTCTCGCTACTCTCGCCGACCAGCTTGAGGCCGAGCTGCTTGCGTACGGTGCTGTGCCCACCGTCGCAGCCCACCAGCCAGCCCGCCTCGAAGGTCTCGGTGCGGCCGTCCGCGTGCTCAAGCTCGGCGCGCACGCCCGCGCCGTGGTCGGTGAAGCCGGTCAGGCGCACCCCCCACTCCACCTCGACGCCCTGGCGGGCGGCCGCGGCGCGCAGCGCCTCCTCGGTGATGACCTGGTCGACCATGAGGGTGAAGGGATAGCGGGTGGGCAGCTTGCGGTAGTCGGTGTCGAAGCGGATCAGCCGGCGGCCGTTCTGGTGCAGCGTGAAGTGCTCCACCTGCTGGCCGCGCGGCAGCACGTCGTCGAGCACGCCCATCTGGTCGTAGGTCTCCAGGGTGCGGGCGTGGGTGGCCAGCGCGCGGCTGGTGGTGGCCGGTCCCGGCGCCGCGTCCACCAGCCGTACGCGCACGCCGCGGCGGGCGAGTTCGTGGGCCGCGGTCAGCCCGACCGGTCCCGCGCCCACCACCAGCACCGGCGCACCGGCCGCCCGCGGGCGTCCTTCGGTGGTCATCGGTTCTCCTCCTCGGTCTCCTTCAGGGGCTTCCACCAGCCTGGGTTGTCGCGGTACCAGGCGGCGGTGTCCGCGAGGCCGCGCTCGAAGGGGATGCGCGGCGCGTAGCCCAGTTCCTTGCGGATCTTCGTGTCGTCGATGCAGTAGCGGCGGTCGTGGCCCTTGCGGTCGGCGGCCCGCTCGACCATCTCGGGACCGGCGCCGCACAGCCGGAGCAGTTCCCCGGTCAGGGCGGCGTTGGTGCGGTCGTCGCCGCCGCCGACGTTGTAGATCTCGCCGGCCCGGCCGCCGGTGAGCACCAGCTGGAGGGCACGGCAGTGGTCGTCCACGTGCAGCCACTCGCGTACGTTGAGCCCGTCCCCGTACAGCGGCACCCGGCGGCCCTCCAGGAGGTGGGTGACGAAGCGCGGGATGAGCTTCTCGGGGTGCTGGTAGGGGCCGTAGTTGTTGGAGCAGCGGGTGATCGACAGATCGATGCCGTGCGTCTGGAAGTAGGCGCGGGCGATCAGATCGGACGCGGCCTTGGACGCCGCGTAGGGCGTGTTGGGCAGCAGCGGGCTGTGCTCGGTCCAGGAGCCTTCGTCGAGGGAGCCGTACACTTCGTCGGTGGAGACGTGCACCACCCGCTCGACGCCCGTGCGCAGCACGGCCTCCAGCAGGGTCTGGGTACCGCCGGCGTTGGTGCGGACGAACTCCGCGGCCGCGTGCAGCGAGCGGTCGACGTGCGACTCGGCGGCGAAGTGCACCACCGCGTCATGGCCGGGCAGCAGGTCCAGCAGCAGCGGCAGATCGCACACGTCGCCGTGCACGAAGGTCAACCGCGGGTGCCGCTCGGGCAGGTTGTCGCGGCTGCCCGCGTAGGTGAGCTTGTCCAGGACGGTGACGTCGGCGTCCTCGTAGCCGGGGTGGCGTCCGTCGAGCAGACCGCGTGCGTAGTGCGAACCGATGAACCCCGCCCCGCCGGTGACCAGGATCCTCACGCGGCCACCTCCACCTGGGTGTGGTCGCCGACCACGAGGCGGTGGTGCACCGTGCCGCCGTCCGCGAAGGTGACCGCGGCGGAGCGGCCGATCAGGGAGCCGCGCAGCGCGGGCACCCGGGAGACAGAGGCTCCGTCCAGCACGATGGAGTGCTCCACGGCGGTGTCGCGCAGCCGGCAGTCCCGGCCGATGGAGGTGTACGGGCCGACGCGGGAGTCGACCACCTGACTGCCCGCGCCGACGATGGCCGGGCCCACGATCCGCGAGCGCACCACGCGCGCGTCGGGCTCGACCACGACCGGGCCGATGAGCACGCTGTCGTCGTCCACCAGGCCGGCCACCGACCGCTGGACACCGCGCAGGAGTTCGCGGTTGCAGTCCAGCACGTCCTCGGCGCGCCCGGTGTCCTTCCAGTACCCGGTGTACTCCCTGGCCCGGACGGTGGCCCCGTATGAGACCAGCCACTGGAGGGCGTCGGTGATCTCCAGTTCGCCGCGCGCACTGGGGGTGATCCTGTCGATGGCCTGGTGGATGGCGGGGGTGAAGAAGTAGACGCCGGTCAGCGCGAGATCGCTGCGCGGCTGCTCGGGCTTCTCCACCAGCCGCGTCACCCGGCCGTCCGGCGTGACCTCGGCGACGCCGAAGGCCCGCGGGTCGGCGACGCGCTGCACGACGACCTGCGCGGTGGGGCGGTGCTCGGCGAACTCCCGCGCCATCTCCGCGACGCCCTGTGGCAGCATGTTGTCGCCGAGGTACATCACGAAGTCGTCCTCGCCCAGGAACTCCCGGGCGATCTTGACGCAGTGGGCCAGCCCGAGCGGCTGCTCCTGCCGGATGTAGGTGAGGCGCAGACCGAGGCAGGCGCCGTCGCCCAGCACGGCGGCGATCTCCGGTGCACGGTCGCCGACGACGACGGCGACCTCGCTGACGCCCAGCTCCCGGATGTTCTCCAGCACATGTTCCAGTACCGGCCGGTTGGCGACGGGCATGAGCTGCTTGGGCATGGAATAGGTGAAAGGGCGCAGTCGGGTGCCCGACCCGCCGGACAGCACCAGGGCCTTCACCGGTTCCTCCTCTCGGGAGCGTCGGGTACGAAGCACTCCTCGGCGATGCGGATGGAGGGGTTGCCGAAGGCGATGCGGTCGAGCACCTTGCGGTAGGCCGGCGTGTGCCGGAGCAGCGCGGCCAGCTTCGGCCGTACGCGGGTGGCGAAGGTGCCGTGCGAGAGCATCGCCCTGCTCTGCAGCCGCTGCAGGCGCATGACCTGCTCGATGTCCGCGGAACGGGTCCGTTCGAAGGCCGACAGGAAGCCTGCGCTCGCGTCCCTCGCGCGGTGCGAGGCGACCAGCAGCGGGTGCAGCACAACCGCGTCCTGGATGGCCAGGTTGATGCCCTGCGCGCCGATGGGGCTGTGCGTGTGGGCGGCGTCGCCGATCAGGACCAGGCCGTCGTCGGCCCAGCGTTCGGCCCGCCCGGAGAAGACGTCCAGCAGGCTGAGGTCGCGCATCGAGCGGATCTGGTCGCGGATCAGGCCGGCGTAGGGCGGGACCGCCAGCGCCAGCTGTTCCCTGATGTGGTCGAGCCCCTTGGCGGCCACGTCCCCGAACCCCTTGTGGGGCAGGGTCCAGCCGATCTGGACCCGGTCGGGCCACGAGTCGTAGACCAGGACGGGGCTCTGGCCCGCACGGAACACCTGGACGTCCCTGCCGACCTCGCGACCGCGGATGCCGGATCCGTCGTCGGTCAGCTTGAACCACAGCACGTCCAGGTCGAACGCCTCGGTGCGGCCCGCTTCGATGCCGGCCAGGCGGCGCACCTTCGAGAAGCGGCCGTCCGCGCCGACCACGACGTGCGCCCGCACCGTGCAGGCCCCGCCGGGCCCGTCGGCGGCCACGCCGGTGATCCGGCCGTCCGTGCGCAGCAGCGCGCCGACCCGCCGCCCGTCGAGGTAGGTGAAGCCCTCGTACTTCTCGCAGTGCAGCAGCAGTTCGTCCAGGACGTGCGCCTGCGGGATGCTCAGCAGGTAGTCGTAGGGCGCGGGCAGCGCCCGGTAGTCGATGTCGAGCAGCGCGCGGCCGTCCTCCACCAACCGGAAGCGGGTGTGCCGGTGGGCGCCGCGGGCCCGCGCGCCGCCGAGCGCACCGAGGTGGTCCAGCAGCCTGAGCGCGCCCGGCTGCAGGATCTCGCCGCGGAACTCCCGCTGGTGGGCACGGGCGCGTTCGACGACCGTCACCCGCAGCCCGGACTTCAGCAGCAGCAGAGCCAGCACCAGGCCGGCGGGCCCGGCACCGACCACACAGATGTCGGCTGTGAACTCCGCGACGGCCGGAGCCGGCCGGCATCGCGCGGTCGGTCCGGTCTGCTCAGCCCATCCGTTCTGTTCGGTCTGTTCGTTCTGTTCGTTGCGTTCGGTCTGTTCGGTCTGTTCGGTTGCTTCGGTCCGTGGGCTCTCCATCGTCGCCTTCCTCCCTAGCCCCGCAGGCCGAGGCCGCCGTCGGCCCTGATCACCTGGCCATGGATCCAGCCGGCCTCCGCCGTGCACAGCAGGGCCACCGTGTCCGCGACGTCCTCGGGCGTGGTGAGACGCCCGGCCGGGGTGCGTGCCGCGAGGGCGGCGGCCACCTCCGGCTGGGGCGTACCGGGCCCCTTGTCGATCTTCGAGGTCGAGACGGCGTTGACGGCGATGCCCCGCCCTGCCAGCTCCACCGCGAGATAGCGCACCAGGCTCTCCAGCGCCGCCTTGGCCACGCCGAGCCCCACATAGCGGGGGATGACCGAGTGCGCGCCGCTGCTGGAGACGGCGACGATCCGGCCGGGGCCGCCGGCCATCAGGCCGGCGATCGCGGGTGCGCCGTGCAGCAGCGGACCGAGGGCGGCCGAGAGGTCGGCGCGCACTCCGTCCGGGTCCGCGCCGACGGCGGGCGCCGGATTCCAGGAGGCCGCGTTGTGCACGAACACATCGAGTCGCCCGTACAGCTCGCGCACCTGCCGGAGCAGCCGGTCCAGCTCCGCGGGGCGCGTCACATCGGCCCGCAGGGCCACTGCCGCGCCCTCGAGCGGGGCGAGCTCCTCGACGGCGCGGCGGGCATCGTCCTCGGAACGCGCGTAGTTGAGTACAACGGTGGCGCCCGCCGCGCACAGCTTGCGGGCGACGGCCAGTCCCACGCCCCGGGTCGCGCCGGTGACCAGGGCGACCTTCGCTTTCAGGCCGAGGTCAGCCATGGCTTGTCACCTCGAGCGCGCGGTTGCCCGCGACCGGTGTGGCGGTGATCGTCTCGACCTCGGCGAGCTGCAGCACGGCCGCGTACTCGGGGGTGTCCTGTGCGGCCCGGTGGGCGGCCGGGCCGCTCCAGCGGGTCGCGGCGGTGTAACCACCAGGCCGCACCACGGACTTGGCGAGGTCCATGTGGCCGAAGTCGTCCCGGCGTGCGGCCGCCTCGGCGTAGGCGCGGACGGCCGCCTCGAAGGCCTCCGCGTCACCGGTGATGGTGAACCGCTCGATCAGGTGGACCGGGTCGCCGCCCGCCGGCTGCCCGGCCTCGGCGTCGATGCGCAGCACGCCCAGCGACGGGTCGGCCTCGACATCGACGATGCGATGGAACTCCTTGGCGTGCTCCTGGAACGTCTCGCTCGCCATGACCTGCTGGAACAGGGCGGGCGCCGCCCACCAGCCGAGGTTCACGTAGACCTCGGGCCGCTCGGTGGCGCGGACCGCCTGGTGGGCCCTGAACCCCTCCTGCGCCCGCATCCACCCGACGTGGTCGAGGAAGCGCCGCTCGAAGTCCGCGGCGTTTGCGGGGTCCTTGAGGGTGAAGGTGTTGATCACGGTGAACAGCGGAGCGGGCATGGGTGCCGCCTCTCTGGTGCGTGGATGGAAGGCTGATGGGCGAGCGAGAGCCCGCCGAGCGGAAGGCCAACCGGGCGGGAAGGCCGGCCACCCGGGCCGGATAGGCGCCGATTGCGAAGGCCGGACCGGAAGGGCCGCCCGGCCGGAGGGCCGTTTCAGGCCGGAAGGACCGCCGCCGGAAGGCCGCCCGGGCCGGGAAGGGTGGATCAGGCGGCGGCCAGGAGCCCGATCAACTGCTCGCGCAGTACCTGGCGCTGGATCTTGCCGTTGCCCGAGCGGGGGATGGCCTCGACGGCACGGGCGTGCCGGATGTGCTGGTAGTAAGGGAGCCGGTCGTTGACGAAGGCCACGGCCTCGGCGACGGCCTGCTCGGCGGTGCGGTCCGCGGTGGCCGACGGGTCGAGCACGATCAGGGCGCCGGCCACCGCGCCGCTGAACTCGTCCGGCAGGTCTACGACCACCGACTCGCGCACCAGCGGGTGCCGGCCGAGGACCAGCTCCACCTCCGAAGGCGCGACGAGGAAGTTGTCGCACTTGAAGACGTCCTTGAGGCGGTCGATGAGGAACAGCCGCCCCTCGTCGTCGATCCGTCCGACGTCCCCGGTGGTCAGCCAGCCGTCCGGCTCGACGCCGGTTCCGTCGGGGCCGCCGAGGTAGCCCTTCATCACCTGCGGCCCGCGCAGCTGCACCTCCCCCACCGAGCCGGCGGGCAGCACCGCGCGGCTCTGGACGTCCACCACCCGGCACTCGGTGCCGGGGACCGGCCTGCCGACCGAGCCGTGCACCGGGTGATCGGGGTCGTCGCTGTGGGTCAGCGGCGAGGTCTCGGCCAGCCCGTACCCCTGGAAGACGGGGATGCCGAAGCGCTCGGTGAGCCGGGCAGCGGCGGCGACCGGCAGGCCCGAGCCGCCGGAGGCGATCCGGGTGACGGTGCGCAGCCCCAGCTCGTCCAGCGTCGGGTCGGCGGCCAGCCGGGCCAGCCGTACGGGCAGGCTGTACAGGTGTGTCGCCCCGTGCTCGTTGGCGGCGGCGATCGCGTGGACCGGCTCGGGACCGGTGCACAGCACCTGCGTGGCGGCGGCCCGCACCGCGGAGTTGAGGTGCATGGGGTGGAAGGTCGGCAGGTGGTTGACGGTCACCGAGGTGCCGTCGAGGCGGTGGGCCAGGGCGATCTGGTCGGCGTTGACGGTCAGGTTGCGGTGGGTGAGCCGGACCGCCTTGGGCCGCCCGGTGGTGCCGCTGGTGAACTGAACGCAGGCCACGTCGTCGGCGCCCGCCGGCACCTCGGCCGGTACGCGGCCGTCCGGTGCCGTGTCGGCCGGCTCGCGCAGTCCGCGCAGCCCTTCGCGCGTGCGGTCGCCGATGAGGACCACCTGCTCCAGGCCGGGCAGCCGGTCCCGGACCCCGGCCAGCCGCTCATACAGCGCGGCGTCCACGAACGCCACCCGGGCCCGGCTGAGGGTGAGGACGTGCAGCAGGTCCTCCTCGCGCAGCAGCGGGTTGACCACCGCGGAGACGTGACCGGCGCGGGACGCGGCGTAGTACGCCACGGCGAAGTCCGGGTGCAGCACCGAGGCGACCGCGACGGTGGCGCCGGTCCCGGGCAGCAGCCTGCCCAGTGCCACGGCCGCCGCCGTGACCCGCCGGTCCAGCTCGCCGTAGGTGATCTGCTCCGGTCCGCACACCAGCGCGGTACGGCCCGGGGCCAGGGTGGCGGCCTCGGTCACCAGTTGGTCCAGCCGCCGGGGCACCATGGGTGCGTAAGGCTCGGGCGGCCAGGGTTGGGGCCGGTCAGCCACGGCGGGCCTCCGCGTAGGCGCGGGCGTGCTTGAGGGTGTTGGTGCTGTTGGTGCTCAGGGCCTGGTGGATGTAGGCACGGGCGTCGGCGACGGTCTTCCCCGCGCCGAGCACCTTCTCGACCGCCGCCGCCTTGATGATGACGGTGTGGCGCGAGGTGACGTCCACGCCGCCGCGCTCGGCCGGCACGATCGTCCAGCGGCCGGTGTGGGCCGTCATCAGCGCGGGCACGGTGGTCTGCTTGTAGACGATGCGGTCCTCGCCGAACACCACCCGGACCGACTCGGTGGTGTGCGTGGAGCCGTCGGCGGTCCGCGTGTCCATGGCCATGACCTGCAGCCCGGGGGTCTCCTCGGTCAGCTCCAGGCGGGCGACGTGCGGCAGGCGCTCGGGCCACAGGTCGGCGCGGTCGAGGAAGTCGAAGACGTCCTCGCCGGCCCCGTCGATGTGCACCGTGTCGTCGAAGGTGAACATCAACTCGTCCAACTGGTCCGCGAGTTCCGCAATCCGCTTGATGCCGTCGAGCTCCGCGGCGCTGTTGCGGTCGAGCGCGGCGCGGATCCACTCCTCGCCTTCGGTCGACCCGTCCACGGCGGTGAAGTCGTGGTACAGCTCCAGCAGGCAGCCGGCCGCGGAGGTGGGGGTGACCACCCACTTGCCGCCCATGGAGACGACCGGTGGCTGGGAGACCTCCTGGCGGAAGGCCACGGACAGGTTGGCGCGGTCCAGCTCGCGGCGCGAGATCCAGTGCTTGACCTCGCCGTTGGCGGTGGCCCAGATGTGGATGCGCTCGCTGGTGTCGTCCCGCTCCAGGTGCTCGACATGGACGTTCGGGGCGAAGAACTGCGGCCAGCGGGTGACATCGGCGATGATGTCGTACACGACCTCGGCCGGCGCCTCGATGGCGGTGCTGTGCAGGGTCCGGTGCTCCTGGGGCGCTGCGGGCGGGGCGGACACGTCAACGGACACGGGGTTTCTACCTCTCTTCGAGCATGGTTCCTGGGGCGGGTCCACCGGGCTTCGGGCGGGACCCGGGGATCTCAGTAGTTGCCGAGGCCGCCGCAGACGTTGAGTGCCTGCGCGGTGATCGAGGCGGCGGTGTCGGTGGTCAGGTAGCCGACCAGGCCGGCGACCTCTTCGGGGGTCGAGTAGCGGCCGAGCGGGATCTTCGCCTCGAACTGCTTCTGGATGTCGTCCACAGTGGTGTCGAACGCGGCCGCGTAGCCCTCGCGGACCCGCTGGGCCATCGGCGTCTCGACGTAGCCGGGGCAGACGGCGTTGACCGTGATGCCGGTGGCGGCCAGCTCCTTGCCGAGCGCCTTGCTGAAGCCGATCACGCCGTGCTTGGACGCGGAGTAGGGGGCGGCCAGGACAACGCCCTGCTTGCCGCCGGTGGAGGCGATGTTGATGATCCGGCCCCAGCCGCGCTCCTGCAGACCGCCCTGCTTGAGGACCTCACGGGTGGTCAGGAAGACGCTGTTGAGGTTGGTGTCGATGACGTCGTACCACAGCTCGTCGGTCAGGTCGGCGGTGACGCCGCCGCCGTTGCGGCCCGCGTTGTTGACCAGGACGTCGATCCGGCCGTACCGCTCGACCGCGGCGGCAACCAGCGCCCTGACCGACTCGGGGCGGCGCACGTCGGCGGTGGTGCCGTCGGCCTCCAGCCCCTCGGCGCGCAGTTCCTTGACGGTCAGCCGCACCGCTTCCGCGCCGCGGGCGCAGATGAAGACCACGAAGCCCGTGGCCGCGAGGGCCCTGGCCGTCGCCAGGCCGATGCCGCTGGTACCTCCAGTGACCAGCGCGACCCGCCGCTCCTCGTTCGCCATGGCGCACGCTCCCTTCACTCGTTGTCGCCGGCACGTTCGTCCCAGCCGGGGACCAACGTGCCGGGGCGGTCTCGAAAGGAGGTCGAGCGGAGCTGGACGGGGCGGGGCCGCCCGAGCTCCAGCGGCCTTCCAGCGCGGTTGGAGCCCGGCCGCGCAGACTCGCGGGCGACATCACCGCGCGTCCACCGGAAGGGACCAGCATGACCACCACGGAAACGGCCGTCGCCGAGGCCGTTCTGCACGTGCAGATCCAGCAGTTCTACGCCGCCCAGATGCAGCTGCTGGACAGCGGCAAGGCCGAGGACTGGGCCGAGACCTTCACCGAGGACGGCGTGTTCGCCGCGAACGCACACCCGGAGCCGGCCGAGGGCCGTCGCGTCATCGCCGCCGCGGCCCGCAAGGCCACCGACGAGTACGCGGCCAAGGGCATCCAGCGCCGCCACTGGCTCGGCATGGTCAACGTCGAACAGCGCGGTACCAACGAGGTGTTCGCCCAGTGCTACGCCCTCGTCATCGAGACCCCGCGCGGCGGCCAGGCCAGGCTGCACGTCAGCACCCGTTGCGACGACCTGCTGGTGCGCACGGAGGGCCGCTGGCAGGTCCGGCACCGCCAGGTGTACCGCGACGACCTGTCCTGACCTTCCCCTCGCGCGCCGCGCCCCGGACCGTGTCCCACGGCCGGGGCGCGGCGCTTTCGCGTGCGCACCGGGAAGGAACCGGAAGAGGCCCGCCCGTGAGCACGGCCACGGGAGAACCGGGGGACGGGGCCGGGGGTCCGGGAACAGGGCAACGCCGTCCGCCCGGTGGGCTGGCTCCGGGCGGACGGCGGGTGGGCTGCCGGTGCGGGCAGCGGAATCAGGCCGCGGCGGCCCGGGCCAGGCTCTCGTTGATGAAGGCCAGCAGCATCCGCGGCGTGTGCGCCTCGGCGACGGCGTCGTCGGAGATCCGGACGTCGTAGTCCTGCTCGATGCGGCCCGTGGTCTGGAGCACCGCGAGCGAGTCGTAGCCCAGCTCGATGAACGGGACGTCCATGACGTCACCGTCCAGGTCCACGCCTTCCTCCTCGCCGGCGCACTCGCGCAGCAGCTGGGTGAGTTCGTTGAGCGTCATTTCAGCCATGAAGAAACACCTTTCGGTACGGATCCCGGTTCGTGGAACCGGCGGTGCGGAAAATCCAGCCCGGAGGGCTGACTTGGGGCGGAGGTGGCCGTCCGGTCACGGCGCGGAGGTCACCACCGCGGCGGCGTTGAAGCCGCTGAAGCCGCGGGCGAGCACCAGCGCGCTGCGCACCGGGCCCCGGCGCGGGGCGGTCACCAGGTCGAGGCAGAGCCCCTCGGCGGGCTCGGTGACATTGACCGTGGGCGGGATCACCGAGTCCCGGACGGACAGCAGCGCCGCCGCCAGATCGAGCGAGGCGCCGCCCGCGGCGAGCCTGCCGGTCATGGTCTTGGGTGCGGTGACGGGCACCTTACCGGGTCCGAAGATCCCGTTGACGGCCTCGGCCTCCAGCCGGTCCAGTTCGGGCACACCGGAGGCGTCGGCGAACACCACGTCCACGTCTGCGGGCGACAACCCGGCGTCGGACAGGGCGAGTTCTGCTGCACGGCGCAGTCCGGGCTCACCCTCTCGGCCCGGTCCCGGGTCGAAGGTGGCCGCGTAGCCCGCGAGGGTGCCGTAGCAGCGGGCGCCGCGGGCGCGGGCCGTCTCGGCGTCCTCGAGGATCAGGATCGCGCCGCCCTCGCCGGGCACATGGCCGGCCGCCCGGGCGTCGAACGGCAGATACGCCTGCCGGGGGTCGTCCCGGATGCTCAGGCGCCCGCTGGTGAGCTGCGCGGTCCAGCCCCACGGGCAGATCGCGCCGTCCACGCCGCCGGTGACCATCATGCGGCTGCCCTTGCGCAGCTGGCGGCGGGCCTGGGCGACCGCGTCCAGGCCGCCGGCCTGCTCGGTGACCAGGACGCCGCTGGGACCGCGCAGCCCGTGCCGGATGGAGATCTGGCCGGTGTTGACGGCGTAGAACCAGGCGAAGGACTGGTAGGCGCTGACGTGCTGGCCGCCCTTGCTCCACAGGGCCTCCAGTTCGCGCTGGCCGAACTCGAAGCCGCCCGCGGAGGCGGCGGTGACCACGCCCGCCGCGTACTCCGGCAGCTCCTTCAGGTCCAGCCCGCTGTCCTCGACGGCCTCGGCCGCCGCGGTCAGGGCGAGCCGCGTCATGTGGTCGGTCTGCGGGATCAGCCGGCTGGGGATGTGTTCCCTGACCTCGAAGCCGGGCACCTCCCCGGCGAGCCTGGCCGGGTACTGGGAGGCGTCGAAGCGGCTGACCGGTCGGATGCCGCTCTCGCCGGCGAGGGTGGCGCTCCACCAGTCCTTGGTGCCCAGGCCGTTGGGCGCGGTGACGCCGACGCCGGTGAACACCGGGGCCGCCGTACGGTTCTGGCCGCCGTGCGCGGCGGTGCCGGCCCAGGTCCGCTCTGTCTGTGCGACGCTCATGCCGCCTCCCTCTTCTCCGGCCGGGTGAGAACCATGGCGCTCTGGAATCCGCCGAAGCCGCTGCCGACGCTGAGCACCGTGTCGATCCGTGCCCCGCGGGCCGTGATCGGCGTGTAGTCCAGGTCGCACTCGGGGTCCGGCTCTCGCAGGTTGGCCGTCGGCGGGACGACGCCGTGCTCGATGGCCAGGGCCGAGGCGGCGATCTCCAGGGAGCCGATGGCACCCAGCGAGTGGCCGATCATCGACTTGATGGAACTGACCGGGACCTGGTACGCGTGCTCTCCGAGGCTCCGCTTGAAGGCGGTGGTCTCGTGCCGGTCGTTCTGCTTGGTGCCCGATCCGTGGGCGTTGACGTAGTCGACCGCGGCCGCATCGAGCCGGGCCTCGTCCAGGGAGACGCGGATCGCCTCGGCCATCTCCTTGCCGTCCGCGCGCAGGCCCGTCATGTGGTATGCGTTGGAGCGGGAGGCGAAACCGGCAATCTCGGCGTAGATGTGCGCCCCGCGGGCACGCGCTGCCTGGAGCTCCTCCAGGACGAAGACCGCCGCGCCCTCGCCCAGCACGAAGCCGCTGCGGGTGCGGTCGAACGGCCGCGAGGCGTGCTCGGGGTCGTCGTTGCGGGCGGTGGTGGCCTTGATCGCGTCGAAACACGCCACGGAGATCGGCGAGATCGGGGCGTCGGTGGCGCCGGTGATCATCACGTCGGCGCTGCCCTCCCGGATCAGCTCGACGGCGTGGCCGACGGAGTCCAGCCCCGAGGTGCAGCCGGTGGAGACCACCCCGGCCGGGCCCTGCGCGCCCACGGCCCAGGCCACCTCGGTGGCGAAGGAGCTGGGCACGAAGTGGTTGAACAGGTGGGAGACGGCGTACCCGTGGTCGACGTGCCACTTGGCTCCGCTGTCGCTCACGACCGCGTACTCGGTGTCCAGGCCGGTGGTCGCGCCCACCGCGCTGCCGATGGTCACGCCCACCCGGAACGGGTCCTGCGCGTCCAGGTCCAGGGCGCTGTCGGCGACCGCCTCGCGGGCGCTGACCACGGCGAACTGGGCGGCCCTGTCCATACGGCGGATCTCGCGGGGGGTGAGCCCCGACCGGGCCGGGTCGAAGTCGGACTCCGCCGCGATCCGGGACCGGAAGGAGGACGCGTCGAACAGGGAGATCGGGCGGGTCGCTGTGCGTCCCTCGGTCAGCAGCGACCAGAACTGCTGCTTTCCCCCGCTCCCTCCGGGGGCGACCACACCGATTCCGGTGATGACCACTCGACGTTTCATCGCTGCCCACCCTCCCGGGGCCGCTCGGCCCGGATGTGGTGACGGGTGCGCCCTGTCTTCACGACCGCGTCCTCTCTACTCGGTTTCCCGGGGTTTCCCGACCGTTTCCGCGGTGACGACGGCGTTCGGGGTGGCCCGGATCAGTTCCTGTTCCGAAGGTGCTTTCGACGGTGCGGCACGGCCCTCAAAGACTGCTCGACTTGGGGCGGACGGCCGCTCGGGAGGCGTACGACCACGTGTCCAGCTCCTCGCTGAGCAGCCTGGGCAGCCGCCCGTCGCGTACGAAGAAGTGACCGCCGGCGACCGTACGCAGCGCGAAACCGGCGGTGGTGTACGCGCGCCAATGCTCGACCTGGCAGACGGGCGCGACGGCGTCCTCGCGGCCCGCGACGGCGAGCACCGGTACGTGCAGCGGCCCTCCCTCGGCAGCGCGCAGGGTGGTGGCCAGTTTCAGGTCGTCGCGGATCACGGGCAGCGCCCGGCGGTGCCACACGCCGTCCTCGTCCTCCTCCAGGGCTGCCCGGGGCAGCTGGCCGTGGGCCACCAGCCGGCACAGCAGCTCGTGGTCCGACGGGAAGGGGTCGGGCAGCAGCGGGGAGGGCAGGTGCAGGGGCAGCGCGGCGCCCAGCACCACGAGGTCCGGCTCGCGCAGGCCGAGCCCGGCCACGGCGTGGGCGAAGGTGTGGGCGACGAGTGCGCCCAGGCTGTGCCCGTACAGCGCGTACGGCCGGTCCAGCAACGGCCCCACGCTGTCCAGCAGTTCGGCCATCAGCTGGCCGGGGTCGGTGATCCTCGGCTCGGCGGCGCGGGCGTCGCGCCCGGGCAGCAGGACGGGCACCACCTCGCGGCGCTCGCCGAACACCCCCTGCCAGCGTGCGAAGGAGCTGACCCCGGCACCCGCGTGATGGAAGCAGAACAGGCGCGGGCGCGCGTGACCGGTCACTCCTCCACCAGGGCCACGGCGCGCGTCCAGCCGGCCCCGGCACCGGCGATCTTGACGGGGAAACAGGCGACGCGGAAGCCGAAGGGCTGTTCGAGGTCGCCCAGTCGGGTCAGCCGCTCGATCTGGCAGTACTCGCGGCGGCGCCCGGCGAAGTGCGCGGGCCACAGCACCGACGCGTCGCCTGTCTTCCGGTACCGCTCGATCATGTCGGTGAAGGGCGCGTCCAGGCTCCAGGCGTCGGTGCCGATGACGCGCACCCCGAGGTCGAGGAGGTAGTCGACGGCCGGTCCGTCCAGCCCGGCGAAGTCGGTGAAGTAGCGGGGGGTGCCGGCATGCCGGTCGGCGCCCGTGCGCAGCAGCACGATGTCCAGGGGGCGCGGCCGGTATCCGATGCGCTCCAGCTCGGCCCTGATCCGGTCCGCGCCGATCGCGCCGACGCCGGCGTCGCTCAGGTCGAGGACGACCGCCGGGCGCAGGAACCAGTCCAGCGGCATCTGGTCGATGTGCCGCGGAACGCCGTAGTCGCCGGCCGATCCGTAGTGCGAGGGCGCGTCCACGTGCGTGCCGGTGTGGCTGGTGAGCGTCAGCGTGTCCAGGGAAAGCAGCTCGCCGCCGGGCAGCTCGGCCGGGTCGAGTTCCAGGCCGAAGTGCTCCCGCATCTCCTCGCTCATGTGGCGGGCGCCCTCGGCGGGCGTCATGATCTCGTGGGTGATCGGATCCGGCTCCCAGCCGGAGGCGTCGATCGGCTGCGAAAGGTCGATGATGCGCAAGGTGCCCCCACATCGTGCGTCGGGTTCCGACCACGGGATACGGCGGAACGTCTCGCCTGCACTGTGGGGGTCACGGCTGGAGTACGGATCGAGGCCCGGCCGCGGCCCCGTCCCCGGCGCACGGGCGAACGGGGAACGGGGCCGGTGCCGGGAGTCGGCCGGCCCGGTGCGACGCACGCCCCATCGGGGCCGTGCCAGGTCAGGCGGCGTACAGGCCGAACTGCGAGCGACGCTCGGTGCCCGGCGCGTCCAGGGACGGGTCGGCGGCCAGGATCGCCTGGTGCAGGCCCCGTACGTGCGCGGAGGGCTCCAGTCCCAGCTCCTCCACCAGGCGCCCGCGCAGCCTCTGGTAGACCTCCAGGGCCCGCCAACGGCGGCCCGAGCGGTACAGGGCGGTCATGCAGTGCGCGTGCAGGTTCTCGTGCAGCGGGTGCTGGCTGACCAGCGTGGTCAGCTCGGCCAGCAGCTGGCCGTGGCGGCCCAACCGCAGATCTGCCTCGATGCGCCGCTCCAGGGCACCGAGCCGGCTCTCCTCCAGGCGCGCCAGCTCGATCTGCAGCAGCGGGCCGATGCGCACGTCGACCAGGGCGGGGCCGCGCCACAGCGACAGCGCCTCGTCGTAGGCGGCCGAGGCGGCCTCGTCCTCACCGTTGTCGAACGCCTGCTGGCCCGCGGCGACGAGTCGCTCGTACCAGTGCACGTCGACCGAGCCCTGCGGGACCTGCAGCAGATAGCCCCCGTGCCGGGTCACCAGCACGTCCTTGGCGCCCTGCGGCGCGTCGGTGCCCAGCGCAGCGGTGATCAGCCGGCGCAGCTGGAGGATGTAGGTCTGCAGCGTGGTGAGCGCGCTGCGGGGCATCTCGGTGCCCCATATCTCCTCCATCAGCGTGGGTACGGGCAGCACCTGATTGGCGTTCAGCGCGAGCAGGGACAGCAACTGGCGGGGCTTGCCGGCGTTGGGGGCGATGGAGACCGAGTTCAGCTCCGCGCTCAGCGGGCCGAGAAGTTCGATGTGCACAGGGATCCTCCGAGATCCGATCCGCGGGGTGAGTCCGCCGACGTCGTACATGGCCGGTTCCAGCCGGACTTCGTGACCACTCGAGCATGTCGCGGAGGCATGGCCGGTTCCCAGTGCCGCCGTCCTGAACCCGCCGCGCACCACACACCCGGCACCCATGAACTTTTCATCCCAGGCGCATGACGCCGGCACTGGCCCGGTCCTCTCGGCCCCAGCAGACTTCTGGCTGTCACCGCGGCTCACCGCCCGAAGCGGCGTGGCACAGACCCGGTTGACCGATCACTCACCGCCCTGGAGGAAGAGACGAATGGCCATGCAGACCCTGTGCGCGATGGACGAGTTCGACGACCTGGTGATCGAGGACCTCGTCCACGGCGCCCACTGGGCCCCGCCCACCGACGTCTTCGTCTGCTGGGCCGAGGCGCGGTTCTCCGCCTTTGCCGGCCAGGCCCGCCAGCTCGCGCACCGCGCCGCCTGATGACGGTGCCCGCGCCTTCCGCCCCCGGCACCTGTCTCGGCTTCAAGCCGCATCTGCGGGTCGAGGCGGTGCCGGGTGAGGCGGTGTATCTGATCTCGGACCAGCGTGTGACCGCCCTGCGCGGCGAGCAGGTCACGCGGCTGGCCGCGCTGCTGGACGGCACCCGCCGCCGGGAGTCGGTGCTGCGGGAGGCCGCGGACATCATGCCCACCGAACAGGCCGACCGGCTGGTGGCCCGGCTCTCCCGAGCCGGTCTGCTGGCCGAGCGCCCCGCCTGTCCGGCCCCCGGGGCGGCCGCCGAGCACGCCTACTGGGAGGCCGCGGGCCTGGCCGGCCCCGCCGCATCCGACCGCCTGCACGCCGCGGCGGTGCACGTCGCCGCCGTGGGCCGCGCCGACGCCGGCGAGTTGCTGCGGGCAGCCGAGGCCGCGGGCCTGCGCACCCTGCCCGCCGCCCGCGCCACCGACGCCGACCTCACCCTCGTGCACTGCGAGGACTACCTGGACCCCGCCCTGAAGGCCGTCGACGCCGAGCACCGGGCGGCGGGCCGGCGCTGGCTGCCGGTGAAGACCGGCGGCACACAGACCTGGATCGGTCCGTTCTTCGGCGCCGCGGACGGGGCCTGCTGGTCATGCCTGGCCGACCGGCTGTGGCGGGGGCGCCCGGTCGAGGCGCACGTGCAGCGCATGCTGCACCGCTCCGGGCCGCTGCCCCGGCCCTCGTGCGCGCTGCCCGCCAGCCGGCTGGCCGGGCTGCACCTGGCGGTCCTGGAGGCCGTCAAGTGGCTGGGCGGCCACCGCCATGCGGGCCAGCAGCAGCTGTGGACCCTGGACGGCCTGGACCTCACCGGCGAGCGCCACCCGGTGCAGCGCCGCCCGCAGTGCTACGCCTGCGGCGAGCCCGAACTGATGGATCGCCAGGTGAGCTCCCCCGTCGCCCTCGTTTCGCGTCCCAAGCAGGACATCGGCGCAGGAGGCCACCGGGCGCTCACCCCGGAGCAGATGCTGCAGCGGTACGGACACCTGGTCGACCCGCTCACCGGTCTGGTGAAGGAGATCCGCCGGGACCCGCGCGGCCCGGCCTTCCTCAACTCCTTCCACGCCGGCCACAATCCCGCGGCCGGCACGCGCGGCCTGAGCGCCCTGAGCTCCGGGCTGCGCAGCACCAGCTCCGGCAAGGGGGTGACGCCCCTCCAGGCCCGGGTGGGTGCGCTCGGCGAGGCCATGGAGCGGCACTGCGGCCATCTCCAGGGCGACGAGCCGATCCGCCGGGCGGCCCTGCGAGAGCTGGGCGAGGAGGCCGTCCACCCGGACAGCGTGCAGTTGTACGACCCGCGCCAGTACCGCGACCGGAGCCGCTGGAACACCGAGCACAGCCACTTCCACCACGTCGCCGACCCGTTCGACGAGAACGCCGAGATCGAGTGGACGCCCGTGTGGTCGCTCACCGCCCGGCGCCACCGGCTGCTGCCCACCTCCCTGCTGTACTACGGCACCGCGCAGCTGGCGGCGGGCCGCTACTGCCACGCGCACTCCAACGGCACCGCCGCCGGCGGCAGCCTGGAGGACGCGGTGCTCCAGGGGTTCCTGGAACTCGTCGAGCGGGACGCGGTGGCCCTGTGGTGGTACAACCGCACCCGCCAGCCCGGCCTCGACCTGGACTCCTTCGCCGACCCCTGGATCGCCGAACTGCGCGGCGTGCACGCCTCGTTGCACCGCGAGGTCTGGGCCCTGGACCTCACCTCGGACCTCGGCATCCCGGTCTTCACCGCGCTGTCCCGGCGCACCGACAAGCCCGCCGAGGACATCGTGCTGGGCTTCGGCGCCCACTTCGACCCCCGTGTCGCCCTGCGCCGCGCCCTGGCCGAGACCAACCAGCTGCTGCCGCCGGTGCTCGACGCCCGCCCCGACGGCTCCGGCTACGCCCTCAGCGACCCCGATACCCTCGACTGGATGCGCACCGCACGCGCGGACAACCAGCCCTACCTGCTGCCCGACCCCGCCGCCCGCCCCGTACGCCCCACGGACCGTCCGTATGCGCCGCGCGCGGACCTGCTGGAGGACATCGCGGCCGCCGAGGACGTCGTCGCCCGCGCGGGCCTGGAGCTGCTCGTGCTCGACCAGACCCGTCCTGACGTGGGACTGCCCGTGGTCCGGGTGATCGTGCCGGGCCTGCGCCCGCACTGGGCCCGCTTCGCCTCCGGACGGCTCTTCGACGTCCCCGTGCAGCTCGGCAGGGTCGCCGCCCCGACCTCGTACGAGGACCTCAACCCCGTACCGCTGTTCCTCTGAACCCGCCCGCCTCGGACCTGGAATCGACTCTTGCTGATCGGTCACCTTGCGGGGCTCCAGCTCACCGAGCTGTGGTCCCTGCGCGACGACACCTTCCCGCACCTCGACTGCGACCCGTCCGATCCGCCGTGCCCCGTCGTGCTCGACACGCGCTGGGGGGAGCTGCGGCTCGACGCAGCGGGTCCGGCCGTGCGGGAAGCCCTGCGGCGGATGCGCACCGGCCCCGTGTCGTTGCGCAATGTCGTCGCGGACTTCCCCGAGAACGGGGTCGCCGAACCGGGCCGGGCGCTCAGCCCCGAGGCGGCCGAACTGGTCGCGGTGCTGGACCGGATCCAGCACGTAGTGGTGCGCACCCTCGCCGTCGGCTCGATTCCGCTGCTGTCCGTCGTCCCGTTGTCCCTGCAGGCCGGGTTCGCGCCGCGGCCCGTGCCCCGGAACCTGCCCGCGCGGCTGTCCCGTTTCACCGTGCTGCGCCACGCCCAGGGCACGCTGCGCCTGGAGTCCCCGCTGTCCCACCACCGCGCCGAACTGCTGCGCCCCGAGGCGTCCGTGCTGCTGGCCCGGCTCTGCGGCACGCCCGCGGACGCGGCGGCCGCCGCACCGCCCGGGGAGTGGGGACTGCCCGCTCTGCCCGACGCCGTCGTGGACACGGCCCTGTCCTACCTGAGCGCGGCCGGCCTGGCCGTCCTCGCCGAGACCGGCCCCGGCGGCCCCGGCGCACCGCCGCGGTTCGACGAGGACCACGATCCGGCACTGCTGGCCTGGTCCCCCGACGATCTGCTGCTGCACTCGCGCAGCAGGCTCGGCCGGCACGACGGCGATGTCGGTGCCACCTTCGAGCACGCCGCCCGGCTGCCCGCCGAGCCCGTCGTCAAGGCGGCGCACGCCTCGCGGACCATCCCGCTGCCCCGCCCCGAGCCGGACGAACTGGCCCGCACCGGGCCGGCCTTCAGTGCCGTCATGGAGCGGGGCCCGTCGCTGCCGGTCGGCGCCGGAGAGCTGACCCGGGAGCAGATCGGATCGCTGCTGTACCAGGCGGCACGGGTGCGTTCGGTGTTCGCTGCCGGCCGCGAAGCCCCCGACGGCTACCTGTACAGCGAGCGCCCCTACGCCAGCCTGGGTGACACCTACGCGCTGGAGCTGTATCTGCTGTTCCCGTCGGAGCGCAAGAACGTCTGGCCCGCGCCCGGTGCCTACCACTACGACCCGGTGGCCCACGCTCTGGAGAGGATCGACGAGGTGCCCGAGGCGCTGGCCGAACTCGCGGTCGTCGCCCAGGCCGAGGCGCGACTGGCCGCCCTGCCCGAGCTGCTGATCACCATCACCGCCCGCTTCCGCCGCGCGTCCGGCAAGTTCAGCGGTATCGCCTACGCCAGTGTCCTCAAGGACGTCGGCGCGCTGCAGCAGACCCTCTCCCTGGTCGCCACCGCCCTGGGCCTCGGCTCGTGCGCACTGGCCATGGGGGATGCCGATGCCGCGGCGCGGGCGCTGGGACTCGACTGGCGCACGGAGTCGAGCGTGGGCGAGTTCCTGATCGGCGCGCCCGTGCCGGCCGGGGCCGGCGCCGGGCGCAACGCCGCATAGCAGCTGCCCTTCGCCCGGTTCGGACCATCACATCGGCCGGTCGTTCCGGCATGGCGAACCGTAACCGTGTGTGGTTAGGCTGCCTCACGAGTTCAGTAACATCCGGTGGCGCCCTCACGGCCGTGCCTGCCGGACATGTCAAGGGGGAGGATCGCTCTATGGATTCCGGCTGTCCGCCGCAGGCCATACCGAACGCGTCCCGGGTCGGCGACTCCAAGCGCATGGCTCCCAGACTCGCCATGACCATCACGACCGTCGTGCTGTGCGCTTTCTGTTTCGTCGCGGTCACCTACGAGTTGAGCTCCCGGCCCTCCGTCGACTCCTTCGCCGAGGCCATGGGACTGCTGCTGGTGGTGTTCGTGGTCCAGCTGCAGATCTCCTTTCCCCGGTTCGTGCCGGTCCTCGGTCGGCACCGGCTGATCCTGCTGCTCGTGCAGTCTCTGCTGACGTATGTGCCCTTCCTGTTCTACGGGCAGGCGTGGCTGCCGCTGCCGGGGCTGCTGGCCGGGTCCGCGCTGCTGATGCTGCCCGACGTCCTCGCCTGGCCGGCCTTCGCTGTGATCGTGGCCAGCACCGATGTGCTCCAGTTCTTCGTCGGGCTCGGCTGGCGCGACGTGTCGTACACCACCGTCTCCACCGTCCTGACCGGCCTGGTGGTCTTCGGCCTGTCCCGCCTGACCGACATGGTCACCGAGGTCCACCAGTCCCGCGCGGACCTGGCCCGACTGGCGGTGGACCAGGAGCGGCTGCGCTTCGCCCGGGACCTGCACGATCTGCTCGGCTACAGCCTGTCGACCATCACCCTCAAGTGTGAGCTGGCCTACCGCCTGCTGCCCGGGCACGCCGGGCGCGTGCAGCAGGAACTCACCGAGATCCTGCGCACCTCGCGCCAAGCGCTGTCCGACGTGCGCGCGGTGGCCAGCGGCTACCGGGACATGAGCCTGTCCACCGAGGTCGCCGACGCCGAGTCCATGCTCGACGCGCTGGACATCACCACCACCACGCACGTCACCTGCGGGACACTGCCCCGCGAGGTGGACACCACCCTCGCCACGGTCCTGCGCGAGGGCCTGACCAACGTGCTCCGGCACAGCAAGGCCTCGCGCTGCAGGATCACCGCGCTGCGCCGGGGCCGCACCGTGACGTTCCGGCTCGCCAACGACGGCGTCGACGGTGCCCGGGTGCACCTTCGGCCGCTGGCGTGCGAGGAGCGCAACGGCAACAGCGGGATCCGCAACCTCGCCACCCGCGTCGAGGCGATCGGTGGCACGCTGACCGCGGGGAGCCGCTCCGACGGCTGGTTCGTCCTGGAGGCGGTCATCGCACTCACCGACACCACCGCGGAAGAGAACGGCCCCGACGGTGTCGAGGCCGGTGACCCGCGGCTGGAAGGTGTGGGCGCCGATGCGTCGTGCGAGGGAGGGCTGACCGGCGCCCCGGGTGTCACAGCCAGCCCGCCTCGCGGGCGATGCGGATGGCGTCCACGCGGTTGCGGGCGTTGAGCTTGTTGACGGCGGCCGTCAGGTAGTTGCGTACCGTGCCTGCCGACAGGAAGAGTCTGGCCGCTATCTGCCGCGCCTCCTCGCCCTGGGCCGCGAGCCGCAGCACCTCAAGCTCCCGGCTGGTCAGCGTGGTCGCCTCCGGCTCCAGGGCGGCCAGCGCCAGCGACGGGTCCACCACCCGCTCACCGGCCGCCACCGAGCGGATCGCGGCGATGAGCCGGTCCGGTTCGGTGTCCTTGAGCAGGAAGCCGGAGGCATGGGCGGCCACCGCCCGGCGCAGGTTGCCGGGGCGGCCGAAGCTGGTGAGGATGAGCGTGCGGCAGCCGGGGACCGCGGTGTGCAGCTCGCCCGCCGCCGTGATGCCGTCCGTACCCGGCAGATCAATGTCCAGCACGGCGACATCCGGCCGTTCGCTCTTCGCCCGCGAAACGATGTCACTGCCGTTGGAGACTTCCGCCACGACGGCGATATCGTCCTCCAGTTCGATCAGCGCCGCCAAGGCCCTTCGGAGCATGTGCAGGTCTTCGGCAATCAGAACCCTGATCATTCTCTCCCCCGTATATGTCTGGTGCGTTCGTCATTATGCAATCCCGAACAGCCACGGAAGATCAAGCAGCCGTGTCCACCACGACGCCCGGCATTCACCGCGCGTACGCCCCACGGCCGTACGGGTCAGGCTCCTTCCCGGCCCAGCAGATCCACCACCTGCCCCAGGAAGCCCTCGTCCAGCATCGTCCCGACCGAGGTGTCCTCCTCCCCTCCGTGGCCCGCGTCCTGGCACGCGATGCTCACCAGATACCGGTCGTTGGCGGTGCGCCCGCCGTTCAGTTCCAGCCCGAAGGTGCCGAAGGACCACTCTCCGTGCGAGGCCGCGCCTCCGTCCGGCGTCTGCAGCTCCCGCCCCCCGGGGCCGAAGCCGAACTGGGTGAATCCCAGCCGCATGCCCTGCCCCAGCGCCTTGGTGTACGCCTCCTTCAGCGTCCAAGTCCGCAGCAGCTCCGCCTCCTGCTCGGGCCCGGACAGATCGGCGAGCCGCGCGCGCTCGGCCGGCGTGCACATCTGCCGGTACACCTCGGAGTACCGCAGTCTGCGCCCCGCCAGCTCGGTGTCCACCCCGATCCGGCCGAGCCGGTTGAGGCCCACCACGACCAGGTCCAGGGTGTGACTGAGGCTGACGTCGATCTGGTCACAGCCACGCAGATACGGCCGCCCGCCGGGCTTGTACGCCAGTTCCACTGCGTCCGGCAGCACGTCCAACGCGGCACTCGCGGCATGCCGTACGAGCATCCGGGAGACCGCGAAGCGGTATTTGACCTCGGGTTTGGCCAGGGCGTTGAAGCGCTGCCAGTCGCGGTTGCCCAGCAGCGAGCGCAGTTCGGGCCCTGCGGCCACCACGGACTGCCACTGCTGCCAGTTCGCGTACACCACCGCGTTACCGAAGAACGCCACGGATTCGCGGACGCGCAGCCAGGGGCCGTGCGGGCCCTCCATCCGGATCGGTGCGGTGACCGAGCCGCGCCCCGCCATCAGGCGGCCCTCTCTGTCCGTGCGGGCCCGTCCGGCGCCCCGCCGGACCCGCCGGACCCGCCGGACCCGCCGGACCCGCCGGACCCGCCGAGTGCAACGCCGTGCAGGTCGTAGCCGTGCCCGGTGTGCAAGCGGGCCACCGCCTCGCGGTACACCCGCTCCACACAGTCGGGCGGCGCGTCGGGGAGCCTGAGGCCCAGCCGTCCGGCGAGCCTGCCGAGGGCGAGGACCAGCCACGCCGGGTCGGCGAGAAAGGGGTCCGTGCCGTCCTCCAGGCGCACCCAGTGGCCCAGCGCGGCCCCGGCGGCGGCCACCATGACATAGCGGTCCGTCAGCGCGGCCCACCGCGCACTGGCCGCGAGCGTGCGGCTGTCCAGGACCACCGCACCGAACCGGTCGCGCAGCTCGGCCAGTTCGGCCGCGAACGCCTCGGCCATGGTGCACAGCAACGCCCGGGTCCCGTCGTCGCCGTGGCCCGGGTGCGGGCCGCCGCCGTCCCGCAGCCGGCGCACCGCGCCGAGCAGCGCCGCGACGAGCCGGTCCTCGCCCCCGGCCACCGCCAGTGACTCCAGCGCAAGCGGCGCCAACGGCTGCCGGGTGGCGAACAGCAGGTCCGGTGGCTCCTGCGTCACCCCCCACGACCGTCGTGCCAGGAGCGGGAGTTGCGGGATGAGCACCGCCTGGCAGGCCGCCGTGCCCATGTGCCCGAGCCCGGCGGCGGGCAGATCACGCAGCAGCTTCTGCAGGAATCCGTGCACGCTGTCCCGGCGGTAGCCCGAGGCACCGAGCACGGTGCCCAGCTCCTCCAGGTCCTCCCGTACGAGATCGGGCACCAGGTACTTGACCGCGGCGGCCCCGAGATGGGCGCTGTCCGGGAACAGGTGCAGGGAGCGCAGCACCGCAGTCGCCATCGCGTCGCACAGCAGCAGGTCGGCGAAGACCGCGGTCAGCACGGCTCGTTGACGCCTGCCCGCGTCGCCCTCGCGGCCGGTCACCACGGTGCGGACAGCCGCCCTCAGTAGGGTGTCGGCGGCGCCGAGCAGCACGGAGGAGACCAGCGAGCGGTTGAGCTGGAAGGTGCGCAGTGCCAGCTGCACCCCCTGGCCCGGCTCTCCCACCAGGGCGTCGGCCGGCACAGTGCAGTCGGTGAACTCCAGTCCCGCGAACCGGCAGCCGCGCATCCCGGTGCTCGGCTTCCTGGGCAGGACACGCGGTCCGCCCCCGGTCACCGCGTCGGGATCCAGCAGCAGCACGGAATGACTGGCCGGTCCTCGTCCCCGCCCGGTCCGGGCGTACACCACGAGGGCCCCCGCCCGCTCGGCGTTGACCACGCCGTCCTTGCGGCCGCTGAGCACGAATCCGCGTGCGTCGAGGCGGGCGACCAGTTCGCTCTGCCACATGGCGTTGCCATGCGCGAGGCTGTGGTGCACGATCCCAGCTCTGCCCCCACCGCGCAGCAGTTCGGCGAGCCGCGCTCGCTGCCCCGGCGAACCGGCGGCCCAGACCGCCGACGCGGCGAACAGCGATGTGATCCCGTACCCGAATCCCAGCGCGACATCGCGGCGGAACACCGGGCGCAGGATCCGCGCGAGCGCATCGGCCCGCGCCAGCCGCCCGCCGAGCGCAGCGGGGACGAACTCGGCACCGAACCCGATCGTGTCCAGTCGCCGTTCGGCCTCGGCCGACAGCTCGAACCTCTCGTCCGCCGCCAGCAGGGCGGTGAACCCGACCGGATTCTCGGCGTCGTCCGGATCCCCGAAGGCGTTCTCCACTTCCGTGATCCGGCGCCGTACCCCGGCCTCGGCTTCCGTCACTGCCTTGCTCACCACAAACTCCTCGTCGGAAGCCAGTCGCACAGCTTCGCCAATTCCCTCGCCAGTTCCCGCTCCACCGCGCTCAGCGGGACGTCGGGCCGCAATCGCTCCGGATGCCCGGGCAGCGGCCCGGTGAGCGGCTCCCGCTCATGGCTCCGGGGAAATCCGCCCAGCATCGCCTCGCCGAACGTCACCAGTCCCCGCCACACACACTTCGTCCCGCGTACGGCCCACAGCGCCGCCCATCGCCCGACACGTCGGAAAGCCAACCGGCTCACCTCCCATCACCTACAGACCCCGCCACCCTCCCGCCACCCGCTAGACCCCCGCTCGATGACGGGGCCCGGCCGACAACTGCGCCGAGGCAGGGTTGACCGTCACCCTGGTCGCGGCTGTCGAGCGGGGCCTGAACGAGCACGAGCTCGGGGCGATCACCGAGTACGGAATCGACCATCCCGCGGTCCGCTCGGTGGCGTTCCAGCCGGTCACCCACTCCGGCCGGCACGTGGAGTTCGATCCGTTGAACCGGCTCGCCAATCGGCCGTTCGACGTACACACTGAACGAAGTGCCAGGTCAGACGGCTCATCCGTAGCATCCGGAACCGTCCACGCGATGTTTGGGCGGAAAGAGGTCGAAGAGGCCGGTCAGAAGAACTAACCCCCAGCTCAACGACCCTTTTCGACCGGCTCCAGAATCGCCACGCACTCCACGTGCGACGTCATCGGGAACAGGTCGAACGCCCGCAGCGTCCGCACCCGGTACCCACCGTCCCGGAAGTAGGCGAGGTCGCGGGCGAGGGCGGCGGGGTCGCAGGCGACGTAGGCGATGCGGCGGGCGCCCAGGGAGGAGAGGTGGGCGACGGTGCGGCGGCCGGCGCCGGCGCGCGGCGGGTCGAGGACGACGAGGTCGGCCTCGGTGATGCCGGTGCGCGGCAGGACGGTCTCGACCTTGCCCTGCTCGACGCGGACCCGGGGGAAGTCGGCGAGGTTGTGCCGGGCGTCCTCGACCGCGCGCTTTCCGGACTCGATGCCGAGCACGGCGCCCTGCTCGCCGACCCGGTCGGCGAGCGCCCCGGCGAACAGGCCCACGCCGCAGTACAGGTCGAGCGCGGTGTCGCCCTTGCGCGGCATCAGCCCCTGCATCACGGCGGTGACCAGGGTGTCCGCGGCCTTCGGGTGGACCTGCCAGAAGCCGCCGCTGCCCACCCGGTAGGTGCGGCCGTCGGCGCGTTCGCGGACGAAGGGGCGGCCGTGGACGCGATGGACGCCGCCGTCCTTCTCGCCGACCCGCATGACGGAGAGCGGCCGGTCCAGTTCGACGATCGGCAGGCGCGCCCCGGGCTTCGGAGTGAGGATCACCAGGCGGTCCTGGGAGCCGGTCGCCGTGATCGCCTCGACGGACTCCATGCCGGTCCAGTCGCGTTCCTCGACGCCCAGCTCGGACACGCCCTCGGCCGCGATCATGCAGTGGTCGATCCGCTCGACCTGGTGGGAGCGGTGCCGGCGGAGGCCGGCGTGGCCTTCGGCGTCCACCGCGTACTGGACGCGGGTGCGCCACTGCGGCACCTGCCCGGTGGGCAGTTTGTCGCCCTCGGCGGGCATGACGGTGCCGTCCCAGCCGGCCTGCTCGGGCGTGAGCCCGGCGAGCCGCTGGAGCTGCTCGGCGACGACGTCGGCCTTGAGCCGGCGCTGGGCGCCGGGCTTGGCGTGCTGCCAGTCGCAGCCGCCGCACCGGCCGGGGCCGGCGTAGGGGCAGGGTGCGTCGATGCGGTCCTTGGACGCCTCCAGTACCCGTACGGCGTCCGCGCGCAGGAAGCGGGAGTCGTCGTCGCCCTCGGTCACCCGGGCGATCACCCGCTCGCCGGGCAGCGCGTGCCGGACGAAGAGGACCCGTCCGGCCGGGGTGCGGGCGACGCAGTGGCCGCCGTGGGCGACCGCCCCGATCTCGACCTCGTACTCCTCGCCGACGAGCGACTCCGCCTGCGGGTTGTTCTGTTCTGCCTGCATGGCGGGGCGACTCCAGCGACTACGGATCGGAAAACGGGCAACAGCCGACCAGTCTACGTGCCGGCGGGCCCCGTCAGTTCTTCGCGCCGTGGTCCTTGGAGTGGGTGTGGGCGGGACCGCGGCGCACCGCGCCGGGCGCGTTCCACTCGCCCCGCTTGCGGGCCCGGACCTTGGCCGCCTCGGAGGACTCGAGCTGGTAGGGCACCGAGGTCACCATGATGCCGGGGGTGAACAGCAGTCGGCCCTTCAGCCGCAGCGCGCTCTGGTTGTGGAGCAGGTGCTCGTACCAGTGGCCGACCACGTACTCGGGGATGATCACGGACACCGCGTCGCGCGGCGACTCCCGGCGCAGCCCCTTCACGTACTCGATGACCGGCCGGGTGATCTCCCGGTAGGGGGAGTCCAGCACCTTCAGCGGCACCTCGATGCCGCGCCGCTCCCATTCCTCGCGCAGCGCCTTGGTCTCGGCGGGGTCGACGTTGACGCTGAGTGCCTCCAGGGTGTCCGAGCGGAGCAGCCTGGCGTACGCCAGGGCCCGCAGGGTCGGACGGTGGATCTTGGAGACGAGTACGACGGAGTGCACGCGGGAGGGGCGGACGCTGTCGTCGCTGGGTCCCTCGGGCGCCGCGATCTCGGCGGAGACCCGGTCGTAGTGCTTGCGGATGGCGGTCATCGTCGCGTAGAAGATCACCATGCCGAGCAGGGACACCCAGGCGCCGTGCTCGAACTTGGTGATCAGTACGACCACCAGCACCAGGCCGGTGAAGAAGGCGCCGAAGGCGTTGATCGCTCGGGAGCGGACCATCCGGCGGCGCTTGCCGGGGTCCCGCTCGGCGGCCAGGTGGCGGTTCCAGTGGCGGACCATGCCGATCTGGCTGAGCGTGAAGGAGACGAACACGCCGACGATGTAGAGCTGGATCAACCGGGTGGAGTCGGCGTCGTAGATCACCGTCAGCAGGGTGGCGGCGCCGGCGAGCAGCACGATGCCGTTGGAGAACGCCAGCCGGTCGCCGCGGGTGTGGAGCTGGCGGGGCAGGTAGCGGTCCTGGGCGAGGATCGAGCCGAGTACCGGGAAACCGTTGTAGGCGGTGTTGGCCGCGAGGAAGAGGACCAGCGCGGTGGCGGCGGCGAGCAGGACGAAGAAGAAGGTGCCCTCACCGAAGACGGCGGCCGCGACCTGGGAGATCACCGGGTTCTGGACGTAGTCGCCGCCGACCGGGATGCCGTTGCGCAGCAGGTCGCCGGCCGGGTTCTCGGCCATGTGCACGTTCGTGGCCAGGGCCAGGACGATGATCCCGCAGAACATGGAGACGGCGAGCAGGCCCATGGCGGCGAGCGTGGTGGCCGCGTTGCGGGACTTGGGCTTGCGGAAGGCGGGCACGCCGTTGCTGATCGCCTCCACGCCGGTGAGCGCGGCGCAGCCGGAGGAGAAGGAGCGCAGCAGCAGGAAGACCAGGGCGAAGCCGGCCAGGCCCTGGTGCTCGGCCCTGATGTGCAGGTCCGAGGTGGGGGCCTGCATGTCGTCGCCGAGTACCAGGCCGCGGAAGGCGCCCCAGGCGATGAGGATGAAGACGCTGGAGACGAAGACGTACGTCGGGATCGCGAAGAGCTTGCCGGACTCCTTCACCCCGCGCAGGTTCATCAGGGTCAGCAGCACGATGGTGCCGACGGCGCAGAGCGCCTTGTGCTCGACGAAGAAGGGGATCGCCGATCCCAGGTTCTCCACGCCGGAGGAGATCGAGACGGCCACCGTGAGCACGTAGTCGACGAGCAGGGCGCTGGCGACCGTGAGTCCCGCTTTGGGACCGAGGTTGGTGGTCGCGACCTCGTAGTCGCCGCCGCCGCTCGGGTAGGCGTGGACGTTCTGCCGGTAGGACGCCACCACGGTGAACATCAGGATCACGACGGCGACCGCGATCCAGGGAGCGAAATGGTAGGCCGACACGCCCGCGATGGACAGGACCAGCAGGACCTCGCCGGGGGCGTAGGCCACGGAGGACAGCGGGTCGGAGGCAAAGACGGGGAGTGCGATGCGCTTCGGCAGGAGCGTTTCACCCAGCCGGTCACTGCGCAGTGCGCGCCCGATCAGGATCCGCTTGGGCACGTCGGTCAGTTTGGACACAACAGAGGATCGTAAGCCTTCGAACACGCGGGCGCCCACCCGCCACCCCGGATCTGCCTCACGAGTGAAATCGGGGCCGGGGCGGGCGACGGATTCCGCAGGTGGGGCGGTACCCGTGCCTAGATGGCTGAGCCCCTCACCGCGACCGTCCCGGAGGTACCCGTGCCCGCCACCCCTGAGCTGATCGGCGCCGCCGTCACCCTCCTGGGGCTCGGATGCCTCACGTTGCGCAGCGTGCGGAGCATCACCCGCCGCCGCACGCCGCGCATCCGGTGAGGGTGCACCCGGGGGTGCCCGGCCCGTACCGCGCATGTGTAGCTTGGTCGCCGGTCTGAGACCCTGTTTCACGCCACGTCGACATCCCCTGACCTCGGAAGGACGGTCGTGCACATCGTCATCATGGGCTGCGGCAGAGTGGGTTCCGCTCTCGCCCAGACCCTGGAGCAACAGGGGCACACGGTCGCGGTGATCGACCAGGACCCCACCGCCTTCCGCCGTCTCGGGTCCTCCTTCGGCGGCCGCCGGGTCACCGGGGTCGGCTTCGACCAGGACACCCTGCGGGAAGCCGGCATCGAGGACGCCGGCGCCTTCGCCGCGGTCTCCAGCGGGGACAACTCCAACATCATCGCCGCCCGGGTGGCGCGGGAGATGTTCGGCATCGAGAACGTCGCCGCCCGCATCTACGACCCCCGTCGCGCCGAGGTCTACCAGCGTCTGGGCATCCCGACGGTCGCCACGGTCCGCTGGACCGCCGACCAGATGCTGCGCCGGCTGCTGCCCTCGGGCTCGGAGCCGCTGTGGCGGGACCCGACCGGCGGTGTCCAGCTCGCCGAGGTGCACACCTCGACCGCCTGGGTCGGCCACAAGATCAGCACGTTGCAGGAGGAGACCGGCGTGCGGGTCGCCTTCCTCACCCGGCTGGGCGAGGCGATCCTGCCGACCTCGCAGACGGTGCTGCAGGAGGGCGATCTGGTGCACGTGGTGATGCGCTCGAACGATGTGGAGAAGGTCGAGGCGGCGTTCGCCCAGGGCCCCGAAGAGGAGGGCGGTCACCGATGAGGGTCGCCATTGCCGGTGCCGGTGCGGTCGGCCGTTCGATCGCGGGCGAGCTGCTGGAGAACGGCCACGAGGTCCTGCTCGTCGACAAGACCCCGACGGCGATCTCGGTGGAACGTGTCCCGCAGGCGGAGTGGCTGCTCGCCGACGCCTGCGAGATCACCTCGCTGGACGAGGCCGCGCTGCAGCGCTGCAACGTGGTGATCGCCGCGACCGGCGACGACAAGGTCAACCTGGTGGTCTCGCTGCTGGCGAAGACGGAGTACGGCGTTCCGCGCGTCGTCGCCCGGGTCAACAACCCCAAGAACGAGTGGCTGTTCAACGAGTCCTGGGGGGTGGACGTGGCGGTTTCCACCCCGCGTCTGATGTCCGCCCTGGTGGAGGAGGCGGTGAGCGTCGGCGACCTGGTGCGGCTGCTGCGCTTCAGCCACGGTGACGCGAACCTCGTCGAGTTGACCCTGCCGGAGGAGTCGGCGCTGGCCGGCACCCAGGTCGGCGACGTGGAGTGGCCCCAGGACACCTCGCTGGTCACGATCATCCGCGGCACGCGGGTGCTGACGCCGTCCCGGGAGGACTCCCTGGAGCCGGGCGACGAGCTGCTGTTCGTGGCCGCGCAGGCCCGTGAGGAGCAGTTGGAGGACCTGCTGTCGGTGCGCCGTGAGGACACGGCGGGCTGAGTACGGCCGCCACGGCCACGTGCGGGGCGCCCCCGGGCTTTCCGGGGGCGCCCCGCACGTCGTGAGGTTGTTGCGCCGGCCTGAGTGTGCGCCGGCCCGTCGCGAAGGCGGTCGGCCCTCCCCGCGGCGGCCCCCGCCGCAGCGGGGGCGTTCAGGGCCGAGGGCGCCGCGGTGGGCGCGTTCAGGGCGGAGGACGCCGCGGTGGGCTGGGCCCGGCGGCGAGCTGGGCCCGGCGGTGGGCTGGGCCCGGCGGTGGGCTAGGCCCGGCGGTGGGCTAGGCCCGGCGGTGGGCTAGGCCCGGCGGTGGCGTCCGCCGGTGCTCTCCTGCGGCTCCTGGGCGGTGTCCGCGACCAGGGCGGTGTCGCGCTCCTCCGCCGCCTTCTCGGCGGCCTCCATCTCGGCGAAGACGTCGATCGGCGCCGGGGCCTTCGCCAGGAAGACCCAGGTCAGCCAGACCGCGAGCAGGAACGGCGGGATCTTCAGCGCGACCAGCACCCAGCCGAGCTGGGTGGTGTCCGCCCACCAGTACAGCGGGAAGAGGACGGCGCACTTGGCCAGCAGGATGAGCCCCCAGGCCCAGCTGGCCTTGGCGTAGGCCTTCTTGCGGCCCGGGTTGCGGGTACGCCAGGAGAGGTTCTCCTTGAAGACCGGGCCGAGGATCAGGCCGATCAGCGGCACACCGGCGAGGGTGGTCACGATGTAGGCGAGTGCCAGGCCGAGCGTGTAGAGCATGCCCGGCAGGTAGAAGTCCTTGGCGTTGCCGGTCATCTTCGCGAAGACGACGCCGAAGACCACGCCGAAGACCCCGCTGAAGGCGTGCTTGACGCTGTCCTTCATGGCGAGCCGGACGACGACGAGGACCAGGGACACCACCAGCGCGGCGATCGCCGACCAGTGCAGGTTCCTGCTGATCGTGAAGATGGTGACGAAGAGGAGGCCGGGCAGCACCGTCTCGACCATGCCCCGCACGCCGCCGAACGCCTCGAACAGCGCGGCCTCCGTCACGGTCCGGGCATCGTCGGCATTGGTGTCTTCGGTCGGCTTGTCGAGTGACGTCACCGGCTACTCCCGTCCGAGGGGTCGCAGTTCGTACTTCGGGTTGAACAGCACCCGGCGGCCCCGGCTCATGGAGATCCGGCCCGATGCGATCAGCTTGCGCCCCGGTTCTATCCCGGTGATGGAGCGCCGGCCCAGCCACACCACGTCCAGCGCCGCGGAGCCGTCGAACAGCTCGGCCTCCAGGGCCGGGACCCCGGCCCGCGGACGCAGCGTGACCGTGCGCAAGGTACCAGTAACGGTGACGATCTGCCGGTCCTGGCAGTCCCCGATCCGGGTGCAGCCGGCGGTGTCGGCGTCCTCGCGCAGCTCCTCGGACTCCAGGTCCTCCTGCGAGGAGGAGAGCCGGCCGAGCATGCGCCGGAAGCGGCCCGCCTGCTTTTCGGAACGAGGAACAGCACTCATACCAGAAGCGTACCGGGGTGTGCTGACCGTGCCGTACCCGTGGCCCCGGCAACCGCACCGGGGCGCCCCGCGCCCCGCCTCAGTGTTCGACGATCTTCCCGTCGCTCAGCTCCAGCACGCGGTCGGCCAGGCCGAGCAGGGTGGCGTCGTGGGTCGCGACGAGCACGGCGGGCGGGCCGGACGTGGCGGGCGGGCCGGACGGGCCTGCCGCCGCGTCCCGGTCGGCGTGGACCACCGCCCTCAGCAGTTCCATGACGGCCAGCCCGGTCTCCGCGTCGAGTTGGCCGGTCGGTTCGTCGGCGACCAGCAGGTCCGGGTCGTTGGCCAGGGCGCGGGCGACGGCGACCCGCTGCTGCTGCCCGCCGGAGAGCTCCCCCGGCCGCTGGGCGGCGTGGTCGGCGAGACCGACCAGGGAGAGCAGCAGGGAGACGCGCTCCTCGCGCTCGCGGGGGTCGGCGCGGCGCATCCGCAGCGGCACGCCCACGTTCTCCGCGGCGCTGAGGACGGGGAGCAGGCCGAAGGACTGGAAGACGAAGCCGATGCGCTCCCGGCGCAGGGCGAGCAGTCCGTCCTCCCCCAGTTCCGACAGCTCGCTGCCGTCCAGGCTGACCCGCCCCCGGTCCGGTGCGTCCAGGCCGCCGACGATGTTCAGCAGCGTGGTCTTGCCGGAGCCGGAGCGGCCCTTGAGGGCGACGAGTTCACCGCGCCGGACCTCGAAGGAGACGCCTCGCAGGGCGTGGACGGCGGCGGCACCGCGGCCGTACGACTTGTGGACGTCGCTGACGCGGACCACGACCTCGGTGGCCACCCGGCCCATGAGCGCTCCCTCCCCCGTACCGCCCCGGAACCGGCCCAGTATCGCGGTCGGCGGGTGCGCGTTCAATGGTCTGCGCCCCGCGGTGCGCCGGCGGGGGCACGGGCGCCGCGCGTGCACGGCGAAGGGCCGCGCCCCGGGCCCGGACGCCGCCGTGCGGCGTCCCTCGCCGGGTGCGGCCCGCTCGTGCCGTGTCCCGCCTCGCGGTCAGCGGACCTCGGTGATCTCCGGGCCTCGCTGGAGCTGGCCCATGCCGCCGGAGAAGCGGGAGCCGGCCTCCTCCTGCTGCACGCCCTCGGGGACCATCTGGGCGTCGTTGGGGAGCTGCAGGACGATCGGGTCGCGGGGCGCCATCGGGCCCTCGCCGCGGACCACGACCGTCTCCCGGAAGATCTGCTCGAGCAGGCCGGCCGCCTCCGGCTGGACCGCGCCCTGGCCGGAGATCACCCCGCGCAGGAACCAGCGGGGGCCGTCGACGCCGACGAACCGCACCACCTGGAAGCCGCCCTTGCCGTCGGGCAGCTGCACCGGCACCTGGGCGCGCAGCTCCCAGCCGAGCGGGCCCTCGACCTCGTCGATGATGCCACCCTGCTGGGTGATCCCGGAGGCGATCTCCTCGCGCACCTCGCCCCAGATGCCCTCCCGCTTGGGTGCGGCGAAGCCCTGGAGCTGGATGGCACTGTCCCGGAGCACGACGGTGGCCGCGACGATCGCGTCGCCGGCGACCTCGACCCTCAGCTCCATGCCCTCGACGCCGGGCACCAGCAGCCCGCCGAGGTCCACCCGGCCCTCGCCGGGTTCGCTCACCTCGGCGCTGTCCCAGGGGCCGTCGGGCCGCGGCTCGGGTTCGAGCCTCACCCGCTCGCGCGGGCCCTCGTCGTCCGCCTCGGTGTCGACACTGTCGACGACCTGCTCGGCCTCGCCGGCCGCGTCCTCGGCGGCATCCCTCTTCTTGCGACGTCCGAACACGTCACTGTCCTTCCCGGTCGGATACGACCGAAGCGTATCGATTCCCACCCGTCCGGCCGCCCTCGGCGGCCCGACCGCTCGTGCCGCTCGCTCCGTCCACGGCGGCGTGCCCGCCGGTGGACCCGAAGCCCCCCTCGGCCCGCGCCGAGTCGGGAAGCTCCGCCACCTCGCGGAAGCGGACCCTCTCGACCTGCTGGACGACCAGTTGGGCAATCCGGTCGAAGCGCTCGAACCGCACGGACGCGCGCGGGTCGAGATTCACCACGATCACCTTGATCTCCCCACGGTACCCGGCATCAACCGTCCCCGGGGCATTCACGAGGGCCAGACCGCAGCGGGCCGCGAGGCCGGAGCGGGGGTGCACGAAGGCCGCGTACCCCTCCGGAAGCGCCAGGGACACCCCCGTGGGCAGCACCGCACGCTCCCCCGGTGCCAGTTCGCAGGCCTCGGTGGTGCGCAGATCGGCGCCCGCGTCGCCGGGGTGCGCGTACGTCGGAAGGGGTACGTCCGGGTCGACGCGGCGGATCAGCACTGGCAGCTCCGCGCGGGGCGCCGGGGTCACGGGTTCACCTCGAAGGCGCGGGAGCGCCGGACCCGGTCCGGGTCGCTCATGGCGGCCTGGATCTCCTCCTCGCGGCCGTGGTCGATGAAGTGGTCGACCTTGACCTCGATGAACAGGGCGTCTGCGCGGACGGCGACGGGGCCGTCGGGGCCGCCGATCCGGCCGGTGGCGGAGGAGTAGATCTTCCGTCCCGCCACGGCGGTCACCTCGGCCTGCAGGTGGAGAGCGGTCCCCACGGGTACGGGGCGGACGAAGTCGGTCTCCAGGCGCCCGGTGACGGCGATGGTCCGCAGCAGCCAGTTCAGCGAGCCCAGCGTCTCGTCCAGGGCGGTGGCCAGCACCCCGCCGTGGGCGAGTCCCGGCGCGCCCTGATGGGCGGGCTGCACGGTGAACTCGGCGGTGATGCTGACGCCCTCGCCGGCACGGGCCTCGAGGTGCAGTCCGTGGGGCTGGCCGCCGCCGCAGCCGAAACAGTGTTCGTAGTGGGCACCGAGGAGTTCCCCGGGCGCGGGGGCGTCGGGGTGGCGCACCGGCGGCACGGCGTCGGCCGGGGGCTGAAGGGCTGGGGAAGTACCACTCACAGCCGCAGACCTTACCCGCCCGCCGGTGCCCGGCCGTCGCCGCACTCGGCGGCGCTCCGGCGGCGCCGCACCCGGGGACCGGGCCCGTCCGGGAGGCGTGCCAAGCTTGACTCCATGCAGCTCTCCGCCGCCCCTTACGAAGAACGCCTCACCGCCCCGCGCTCGTGGTGGCTGATCTCCCTCCTGGTGGGCCTCGCGATGGCGCTGGTCCTGCTGCCCTTCGGGACCCTGCCGCTGCTGGGCGGCCTGGTGGGCGGCACCGCCGTCGCAGCCGTCGCCGCCAGCGCCTACGGCTCCCCTCGCATCCGCGTGGTGGGCGACCTGCTGATCGCCGGCGAGGCGCGGATCCCGGTGGCGGCGCTCGGCGAGGCGGAGGTGCTGGACGCCGAGGAGGCCCGCGCCTGGCGCACCCACAGGGCCGACGTGCGCGCGTTCATGCTGTTGCGGGCGTACATCCCGACGGCGTTGCGGGTGGAGGTCGTGGACCCGGAGGATCCGACGCCGTACCTGTACCTGTCGACGCGTGAGCCGGGGCGGCTGGCGGAGGCGCTGGAGTCGGCGCGGGCCGCTCGGGGATAGCGGGGCCGGTAAGGGCTGCGGCGGCGCGTCAGGGTCCGGTGAACCCGGCGGTCCCGCCCGCCTCCTCGGCTCTCTCCTTCAGGGGGAGCGGCTCGGCGGGCTGCTCCAGCGGCGGCAGCTCGGGCAGGACGTCCCAGGGCACCTGGAGTCTGCGCAGGTCAGCTCGGACATGGGCGGCGAGTCTTCTGGTCTCCCGGCGGTTGACCACGGCGCCCACCGCGGCGCCGACCATGAAGGGCATGAGGTTGGGCAGGTCGCGCACCAGGCGTTTCGTGATCTGCCGGCGCAGTTCCCGCTTCAGGCGGCCGCCGAGGGCCGCGTCGACGGTCGACGGGTCGAGCACGTCGATCCCGCGTTCGCCCGACCAGGAGCGCAGGTAGGCGGTGCTGCGTCTGCTCAGGTTTCCGGGCGGCCGCAGGCCGTAGACCTCGTGGAGTTCGGCGATCAGTTTCAGCTCGATCGCCGCGACGGAGGTGATCTCCGCGGCGAGTTCGGTCGGCATCGCGGGCGGCACCGGCAGCATCGCCGCCGCGCCGATTCCCGCGCCGACGGTGGAGGTCCCGCTCGCCGCGCCCGTCACGAGCTTGTCCGCGAGCTGTTCCGGCTCCAGTCCGGGGAACTGCCTGCGGAGCGTCGCGAGGTCCCGTACCGGGATCCGCGGGGCGAGGTCGATGATGCGGTCGGTGAGGAAGGCCAGCCCCGCTCTGGCCCGTGCGCCGCCCTTGTGGGCGGCCTGGTCCGCCAGGTCGGCGGCCTTCTGCCGGATCGCGGCGGCCCGTCGCCTGGCGACGGGCGCCGGACTCCGAGTCGGCGCCGGGAGGTCAGCCCGGACGCCTGCCGGTTCGAGCGAGGCCGTACCCGTCACGCCGGAGGTGTGATCCGCCGTACCGGGTGAGCCTCGCTCGTCGTCACGCACGCCGTGGGGGCCGCCGAGCGGCCCCGAGTCCGCTGCCCTCAGGGGCGAGCGGCGCTTCCGGGGAGGGGTCGAGCCAGTCACGGCCGACCCCTCCTCAGTCGCAGTCGCGGCAGATCGGCTGACCGTTCTTCTCGCGGGCCAGCTGGCTGCGGTGATGCACCAGGAAGCAGCTCATGCAGGTGAACTCGTCCTGCTGCTTCGGGAGCACCCGGACGGCCAGCTCCTCGTTGGACAGGTCGGCGCCGGGAAGTTCCAGGCCTTCCGCGGCCTCGAACTCGTCGACGTCGACCGCCGAGGCGGACTTGTCGTTCCGCCGGGCCTTCAGCTCCTCAAGGCTGTCGGAATCGACGTCGTCGTCGGTCTTGCGTGGGGTGTCGTAGTCGGTTGCCATGTCGCTCTCCCCCTCTGGGTGTCTGCGGTGTCTCCAGCGCACGTAACGCGTGAGAGGCCGGACTTGTGCCCGACCCGAGGCGGAGATTTTGCCTCACATCAAGGTCTGTTACTCAATCGACACCCAAGCGGCCCCCTCACGAGTGATCGGCTTGGATGGCGAACGGGACCGTACACGGTCCGAACATCACACTTCAAAGGCGTCTCACCGTGTACTTCCCGTGATCAGGACCTGCGAAAACCCGGATCTTTCCGGCTTTTCAACCGCCCCGATGATCACGGAGAGTAGATGGCCGGAAAATCGCCCTTGTGATCGATCACACATGCGCAGGCCGGAGGAGTACCCCGAAAAATTCGCTCAAAGCGAACATCCCCGTGCGTGTCGGCGGCATGATGTCAGATCGGGAGCGAGACGCGCATCACGAGCCCTCCTCCCTCGCGCGGAGAGGCCGCGATGTGCCCACCGTGCGCCCGCGCCACGGACCGCGCGATGGACAGACCGAGTCCGACGCCCTTGTCACTGCCGGTGCGCTCCGTGCGCAGCCGCCGGAACGGCTCGAAGAGGTTGTCGATCTCGTAGGCCGGCACCACCGGCCCCGTGTTGGACACCACCAGCACGGCCCGGCCGTGCTGGACCTCGGTGGTGACCTCGACCCATCCCCCCTCCGGGACGTTGTACCGGACGGCGTTCTGCACCAGGTTCAGCGCGATGCGCTCCAGCAGCACGCCGTTGCCCTGGACGACGGCGGGGCCGCGTCTGCCGCGGATCTCCACGCCGCGCTCCTCGGCCTCGCCGTGCACCTGGTCGATGGCCTGCGCGGCCACCTCGGCGAGGTCCACCGGCTTGCGCTCGACGATCTGGTTGTCGCTGCGGGCCAGCAGCAGCAGCCCCTCCACGAGCTGCTCGCTGCGCTCGTTGGTGGCCAGCAGCGTCTTGCCCAGTTGCTGGAGTTCCACCGGCGCTCCCGGGTCCGACAGGTGCACCTCCAGCAGGGTGCGGTTGATCGCCAGCGGGGTGCGCAGCTCGTGCGAGGCGTTGCCGACGAAGCGCTGCTGGGCGGTGAAGGCGCGCTGCAGCCGCTCCAGCATGTCGTCGAAGGTGTCGGCCAGCTCCTTGAGCTCGTCGTCCGGCCCGTCCAGCTCGATCCGGCGGGACAGGTCCGAGCCCGCGACCGCGCGGGCGGTGCGGGTGATCCGGCCGAGCGGGGACAGCACCCGGCCGGCCATCGCGTAACCGAAGGCGAAGGCGATCACCGCGAGGCCCAGCAGGGCCAGCAGGGAGCGGCTGAGCAGGTCGTCGAGGGCATGCTGGCGCTGCACGGCCTCGCACTGCTTGAGCACCGAGTTGAGGTGCTCGCTGTCGGGGGCCGTGTTCAGCGCGGGGCAGGTGGAACTGGTGATGTTCAGGTTGTTCCCGGTCACCTGGAACGACTGCCCGCTGCCCTCGTGCAGGGCCTGGGCCGCCAGCAGGTAGATGATCGACAGCAGCAGGATGCCGGCGATCAGGAACATGCCGCCGTAGAGCAGTGTGAGGCGTATCCGGATGGTCGGGCGCAGCCAGGGGAAGGGCGAGTCCGTCTTGCGCGGGTCCCAGGTGGGCTTCGGCGGCGCTGCGGGCGGTGCTGCGGGGGGTGGGGGTGTTGCGGCCATCACTGATCAGATCCGGTAGCCGGAGCCGGGGACGGTGACGATGACCGGTGGCTCGCCCAGTTTGCGGCGGAGCGTCATCACGGTGACCCGCACCACGTTGGTGAACGGATCGGTGTTCTCGTCCCAGGCCTTCTCCAGCAGTTGCTCCGCGGAGACCACGGCGCCCTCGCTGCGCATCAGCACCTCCAGCACGGCGAACTCCTTGGGTGCGAGCTGGACCTCCTTGCCGTCCCGGAAGACCTCGCGGCGGTTCGGGTCGAGCTTGATGCCGGCCCGCTCCAGGACCGGCGGCAGCGGCACGCTGGTACGCCGTCCGAGGGCCCGGACGCGGGCGATGAGCTCGCTGAACGCGAAGGGCTTCGGGAGGTAGTCGTCCGCCCCGATCTCCAGGCCCTCGACACGGTCGCTGACGTCGCCGGAGGCCGTCAGCATCAGCACCCGGGTGGGCATGCCGAGTTCGACGATCTTGCGGCAGACGTCGTCGCCGTGCACCAGGGGGAGGTCGCGGTCGAGGACGACCACGTCGTAGTCGTTGACGCCGATGCGCTCCAGGGCGGCCGCACCGTCGTACACGACGTCGACGGCCATGGCCTCCCGGCGCAGTCCGGTGGCCACCGCATCGGCGAGCAGTTGCTCGTCCTCGACGACGAGTACGCGCACGTCGCTTGTCCTTCCTCCGAGTCGCCCGTGCACCCGAAAGGGCACACGTGTGCGGTTCTGCTTGCAGGGTCAGGACTCCATCCTGCCGCTTTCGGCCATAAACCGGTTGTAAGACGACCTTGCCCGGGGTGCGGAGGCGGTCCCGTGCGCCGTCGACATGCCGCCGGTACGCGGTCGGCCGGAAGAAATCTGCTCCCGCCGAGGTTTCTCCGCGTGTGAGGAGGGGGAGGACGCTTCATACCCCGCGATCACTCTCTGCTTGTGCCGCACCACCATGCGGCACGTCGCGATCCGCTTCCGCAGAGTGGGCGTGGGTGTCCGGCACCGTCGCCCCGGCGCGGGCAGCGCCGGGCGCCCACGGGAGACGTGATCGCCCCTTCCGAACGGCACACCCCCGTGCCATCGACCCACGACCCAGGACGAGGGGGCGCAGCATGGACGCATTCACCGCAGGACTTCTGCAGCGCATAAGGACGACCGAGTCCGACCTGACGCGGGCTCGCGACGAGGGCGACGATTTCCTCGTCGACGTGGAGCAGTCGGAACTCGACGACCTGCGCCGTCTCGCCGCCGAGCACGGTGTGGAGGTCGGTGTGTCGGGCGTCTGACCGCACACGGTACGCAGCACGCAGCAGCACGCGAGGGCCCCGGCGAATCCAGCGCCGGGGCCTCTCGCGTGCCCCTCGGCCCGCCGGGGCGAAGCGGCCGCCGCGGGGGAAGCCGGGGCGCGCTGCGGGGCCCGCAGGCCCCCCGGGGGCCGGCCCGGGGCCTGCCCCGCCGTGCGACGACCCGCGGGCGCCGCCCCACGGTGCCCCGCGATGACGCACGGTGCCCCGCGGTGCCGCGCGGGGGCTTCGCGGAGCGGTCGGTGGGTGCGGCGGACCGGCGGCCTCAGTCGTGCCAGGCCCCGTGGTCCTCCAGCAGCCCCTGGAGCGGCTCGAAGACGGCCGGGGTGGCCGCGACCGCCAGCTCCCGGGAGGGGCGCTGTGCGGGACGTCCACCGGTCACCGCGCCCGCCTCCCGGGCGATGAGGTCGCCCGCGGCGAGGTCCCAGGGGTGCAGCCCGCGCTCGTAGTAGCCGTCGAGCCGGCCGGCCGCGACGTCGCACAGGTCGATCGCCGCGGAGCCGCCCCGCCGGATGTCCCGCACCAGCGGGATCAGGCGCGCGGCGACCTCCGCCTGGTGCGCGCGGACGTCGGCGACGTAGTTGAAGCCGGTGGACACCAGCGCCTGGTCCAGCGGCGCCGCCGCCCGGCAGGACATGCGGCGCTCGCCCTCCCGGGCATCGGTCGCCCAGGCTCCGCCGCCGCGCACGGCGTGGTACGTCTCGCCGCGCATCGGGGCCTCGACGACTCCGACGACGGTCTCGCCGTCCTGCTCCGCCGCGACGGAGACGGCCCAGGTGGGCAGCCCGTACAGGTAGTTCACGGTGCCGTCGAGCGGGTCGACGACCCAGCGGATGCCGCTGCTGCCCTCGGTGGAGCCGCCCTCCTCGCCGAGGACGCCGTCGTCGGGGCGCTGCTCGGAGATCAGTCCGGTGATCAGTTTCTCGGCGGCGACGTCCATCTCGGTGACGACGTCGATGGGACTGGACTTGGTGGCGGCGACCGCGAGGTCGGCCGGGCGCCCGTCGCGCAGCAGCGCGCCGGCGCGGCGGGCGGCCTCCCGGGCGAGCCGGAGCAGGTCGGCGTGCAGGGGGTCGGTCACGGCACTCCTCAGGCGAAGGGGCTGTCGGCGCCCGCGGCGGCGGGCCGGGGGGTGCGGGCCGGGCAGCAGCCCGCGGGGCACAGGTGGTGGCTCGGGCCGAGCGCGCCCAGGGCGCACGGGGCGACGTCCAGGCCCCGTTCCACCGCGGCCCGTTCGAGGACGAGTTCGCGGATCGCCGCGGCGAACCGCGGATCGGCGCCCACGGTGGCCGAGCGGCGCACCGGCAGGCCCAGTTCCGCCGCTCTGGCCTCGGCCTCGGTGTCGAGGTCGTACAGGACCTCCATGTGGTCAGAGACGAAGCCGATGGGGACCATGACGACGGCGGGGGCCCCGGCGGCCTGCCGTTCCTCGAGGTGGTCGCAGATGTCCGGCTCCAGCCACGGGATGTGCGGGGCTCCGGAACGGGACTGGTAGACGAGCTGCCAGGGGTGGTCGGCGCCGGTGCGCTCGCTCACCGAGCCGGCGATCAGACGCGCCACGTCCAGGTGCTGTGCCACGTAGGCCCCGCCCGCTCCATGGCCGCCGGGAGGGCCCGAGGTGTCGGCGGCGGCGGTGGGGATCGAGTGGGTGGTGAAGGCGAGGTGGGCGCCGTCCCGGACGCCGTCGGGGAGGTCGGCGAGGGCCCGGACCACCGAGTCGGTCATCGGCTCGACGAAGCCGGGGTGGTTGAAGTAGTGCCGCAGCTTGTCGACTTCCGGCAGGTCCAGTCCTTCCGAGCGGAGCGCCTCCAGGGACTCGGCGAGGTTCTCCCGGTACTGGCGGCAGCCCGAGTAGGAGGCGTAGGCGCTGGTGGCGAGGACGCAGATGCGGCGGTGCCCGTCGCGGACCATCTCCCGCAGGGTGTCGGTCAGGTACGGCGCCCAGTTGCGGTTGCCCCAGTACACGGGCAGGTCGAGACCGTGGTCGGCGAAGTCCTTGCGGAGCGCGTCGAGCAGGGCGCGGTTCTGGGCGTTGATCGGACTGACCCCGCCGAACAGGAAGTAGTGCTGGCCGACTTCCTTCAGGCGTTCCTTGGGGATGCCGCGTCCCCGCGTCACGTTCTCCAGGAACGGGACCACGTCGTCCGGGCCCTCCGGGCCGCCGAAGGACAGCAGGAGCAGGGCGTCGTAGGGGGTGGCATCGAGCGCGTCTGGCATGTCTCGATCCTGCCACCCGGTACCGACGGCCCGGAAACGCAGGGCCGCGGACACGCGGCGCGAACCGCGGGGCGGGGAAACCGCGGCAGGAGGCACCGGTGCGCGGCGAACGCAGCGCCGGTAACCTGTACCAGCCCCGTTCGCGCCTTACACGTTCGCGCCTCACAAGGGTGCGGGCGCACCCGGCCACCGGGCCCGGCCGCCGGCCCGGGCCGCCCCACCTCGTACGGACACGCGCACCCCCGGCCGTACCGGACCCAGCGGAGACCCCGTGCCCAGTGCCTACCGTGCCCTGTTCTCCGCCCCCGGCTCCAGGGCGTTCTCCGCCGCGGGCTTCCTCGGGCGGCTGCCGCTGTCGATGATGGGCATCGGCGTGGTCACCATGATCTCGCAGCTCAGCGGCAGCTACGGCCTCGCGGGCGCGCTGTCGGCGACCATCGCGCTGTCCGCCGGGGTGGTCGGCCCGCAGATCTCGCGGCTGGTGGACCGGCACGGGCAGCGCCGGGTGCTGCGCCCGGCCGCCCTGGTCTCGCTCACCGCGGCGGCCGGGCTGCTGCTCAGCGCCCACGCCGGGCTGCCGACCCCGCTGCTGTTCGCCTGCGCCGCGGGCATCGGCGCGGTGCCCGGCCTCGGGGCGATGGTCCGCGCGCGCTGGGCCGCCCTCTACCGGGGCACACCGCGGTTGCACACCGCGTACTCCTTCGAGTCGGTCGTCGACGAGGTGTGCTTCATCGTCGGGCCGATCGTCTCCATCGGGCTGTCCACGGCCTGGTTCCCGGAGGCGGGGCCGCTGTTGGCGGCCTGCTGCCTGGCGTCCGGCGTCCTCTGGCTGACCGCGCAGCGGGCCACCGAGCCGGCTCCCCACCCGCGTGGGGACCACGGCGGTGGGACGGCGCTGCGTTCGCCGGGCCTGCGGGTACTGGTCGCGACCTACATGGCGACCGGTGCCGTGTTCGGGTCGGTCGACGTGGTGACCGTGGCCTTCGCCGACGAGCAGGGGCACAAGGGGGCCGCGAGCGTGGTGCTGGCGGTGTACGCGGCGGGATCCTGCGCGGCGGGGCTCGTGTTCGGGCTGGTGCGGGTCACCGGGGCGGCCGCTCGCCGATGGCTGCTGGGCGTGTGCACCATGGCCGTGAGTATGATCCCCCTCCTACTGGTCGGGAACCTGCCGTTCCTGGCCGTGGCGCTCTTCCTTGCGGGGATGTCGGTGGCACCGACGCTGATCACGACGATGTCCCTCATCGAGGAGCACGTACCACGCGCGCACCGGACCGAGGGGATGACCTGGGTGAGCACCGGGCTCACGGTCGGGGTCGCGCTCGGCTCCTCCGCCGGCGGCTGGGTGATCGACGCGGCCGGGGCGCGGGCCGGGTACGGGGTTCCGGTGGTGTCCGGAGCCGTCGCGGCCGCGGTCGGTTTCCTCGGGTACCGCCGGCTCAGCAGGCCGGTCACGGCGCGGGGAGGCAGCCTTGAGCAGCACAGCGAGCGGGAAGAGCGGCACGTGGCGTAACTGGGGCGGCAACGTCTCCGCCCGGCCTGCGCGGGAGGTCGCTCCGGCCTCCGTCGAGGAGCTGGCCGCGGCCGTGCGCCGGGCGGCCGAGGAGGGCATGCCGGTCAAGGCGGTCGGCAGCGGGCACTCCTTCACGTCCATCGCGGCCACCGACGGACTGCTGGTCCGTCCCCGACTGCTGACCGGCATACGCGCGATCGACCGGCGGGCCGGCACCGTCACGGTGGAGGCCGGCACCCCCCTCAAGCGGCTCAACGCGGCGCTGGCACGCGAGGGCCTGTCGCTCACCAACATGGGCGACATCATGGAGCAGACGGTCTCGGGAGCCGTCAGCACCGGCACCCACGGCACCGGCCGGGAGTCGGCCTCGATCGCCGCGCAGATCCGGGCACTGGAGCTGGTCACGGCCGACGGCTCGGTGCTCACCTGCTCCGCGGAGGAGAACCCCGAGATCTTCGCGGCGGCCCGGATCGGCCTCGGCGCCCTGGGCATCGTCACCGCGATCACCTTCGCGGTGGAGCCGATGTTCCTGCTCACCGCCCGGGAGGAGCCGATGCCCCTCGACCGGGTGCTCGCCGAGTTCGACCAACTGTGGTCGGAGAACGAGCACTTCGAGTTCTACTGGTTCCCGCACACCGGGAGCACCAACACCAAGCGCAACAACCGCAGCGCGGGGCCGGAGCAGCCGGTGGGGCGGTTCGCGGGCTGGGTGGAGGACGAGTTCCTCTCCAACGGCGTCTTCCAGGCGGCCAACTGGGTCGGACGGGCGGTGCCCGCCGCCGTTCCGGCCATCGCCCGGATCTCCAGCCGCGCCCTGTCCGCGAGGAGCTACACCGACATCCCCTACAAGGTCTTCACCTCGCCGCGCCGGGTGCGCTTCGTGGAGATGGAGTACGCCCTCCCGCGCGAGGCGGTGACGGAGGCACTGCGCGAACTGCGGGCGATGGTGGACCGGTCGGGGCTCCGGGTGAGCTTCCCCGTCGAGGTGCGCACCGCCCCGGCCGACGACATCACGCTGTCCACGGCGTCCGGCCGGGACAGCGCCTACATCGCGGTCCACATGTTCCGGGGCACCCCGTACCAGCGGTACTTCAGCGCCGCGGAGCACATCCTCACCGCGTACGAGGGCCGGCCGCACTGGGGCAAGGTCCACACCCGGGACGCCGAGTACCTCTCCCGGGTCTACCCGCGGTTCGGGGAGTTCACCGCACTGCGCGACCGGCTGGACCCCGACCGGCGCTTCCGGAACGACCACCTGCGGCGGGTACTGGGGGCCTGAGCCTCCCTCGCGCCCCCACCGGACCGGTACCGGGCCCCCCGGCGAGCCGGATGTTGCCGAGCCTTTGCCTCCGCCGGTACATGGCTCACCACTTGACGGGCAGTCACCATTTCGAATGGTCAATCGCTCTGGAAGGGGGGCGGGAGGGGGAGGTGCGGGAGGGAGCGCCGGTCCCGCTTCCGGCCCTCGCGTGAGGTGTGCCACGCCCAAGATCGAGGAAACCCGACCGGGGCGGCCAAGTACCGCCCCTCACCAGAAGTTGGGCGGCGTGCCAATCCACGCACATGGCCCGAATGGAGTACTGTTGCGAGCCCTGGGTCCGGCCTCCCGCCAGGCTGTCCGGATCTTCGCCGGACCGCCCCAAGGAGGCTGGTTGCACAGGGTGACAACATCGGTCACTCAGCGTGGCCAACAGGTAACCGTGCCATAACGGCGACCCAGGGCCCGTGCCCGACACGCCGGGCAACTCGGCAAGGTTGTGGCAGGCTGCACCCGGGCAGGCCACACTCGACTAGCGGAAGCAGCGACGCACGTGACGTCGGCAGGCACCACCCGGGAGGTCCCCATGCCCGAACTGCGTGTCGTGGCCGTCTCGAATGACGGCACACGGCTGGTGCTGAAGGCTGCGGACTCAACGGAGTACACCCTTCCGATCGACGAGCGGCTGCGTGCCGCCGTACGCGGTGACCGTCCCCGCCTCGGCCAGATCGAGATCGAGGTGGAGAGCCATCTCCGCCCCCGCGACATCCAGGCCCGTATACGCGCCGGCGCGACCGCGGAGGAGGTCGCGCAGATGGCCGGCATCCCCGTCGACCGGGTGCGGCGCTTCGAGGGCCCCGTACTGGCCGAGCGCGCGTTCATGGCCGAGCGCGCCCGCAAGACACCGGTCCGCCGCCCCGGCGAGAACTCGGCCGGGCCGCAGCTCGGTGAGGCGGTGCAGGAGCGGCTGCTGCTGCGCGGCGCCGAGAAGGACACCGTGCAGTGGGACTCCTGGCGCCGCGACGACGGCACCTGGGAGGTGCTGCTGGTCTACCGGGTCGCGGGTGAACCGCACGCGGCGAGCTGGACCTACGATCCACCGCGCCGGCTCGTGCAGGCCGTGGACGAGGAGGCGCGCTCGCTGATCGGCGAGTCCGACGACCTCGCCGCCCCGGAACCCAGCCTGCCCTTCGTGCCGCGGATCGCCCGGTTGCCGCGCGACCGTCCACTGGACCGCGGCCACGACCGGGAGCTGCCGAGCCTGCCCGCAGCGCCTGCCGAGCCCGCGGAGGAGGGCGCCGGCGAGCGGGACTCGCTCACCAGCCTGCTGGAGGCGGTGCCCAGTTTCCGCGGCGACATGGTGGTGCCCGAGCGTCCGGCGGAGACGGCGGAGGAGCCCGACCAGGAGCCCGAGGCGGAGGAGCCGCCCGCCCCGGCGGCCTCGGCCGGCTCGGCGTACGCGGACGTGCTGATGCCCCGTTCGGTCAGCAGCCACCGCGACCGGCTCGTCGGCGCCACCGACCGCCAGGCCGAGGCCGACGGTGTCCGCCCCGGACGCCGCGCCGCCGTGCCCAGCTGGGACGAGATCGTGTTCGGTACGCGCCGGAAGAAGCAGGAGTAGTCACTCTCACTTCGTCGCGGCAGCCGTTCGCCTTTGGTACGGGTGGCGGGGGGCCGCGTCCGGCGGGGGGCCGCACCCGGACGCACTCGCCCCGGCTCTCGCCCCCGGTGCGCCGCCCGCGGCGGCGTGCTCCACCCGCATTGGCCGCCCGCGCCCTTGCAGTAACGATCCTGCACTGTGGGCGGCCGCCCGCGCCGGCACCGGAGGCCTCAGGGACCGCAGGACCCCGCGCCCGGGGCCGCACCGCGCCCCTTTGCCGCAGCCGGCGTCGGCGGCCCCGGAAGCCCGGCGGGCTCCTGCGGTCCGGACGGCTGCCCGGGGTCCGGGCGACTACCGGGGCCCGGACGGCTACCCGGCGTCCGGGCGACTCCGGGGGTCCGGGCCGGTGGCGACCGGACGGCCGGGGTCCGAGGACCACTCCGACCACGAGCCCACGTACAGCTCCGCGGCGACCCCCGCCACGGCCAGCGCCAGCACCTCGTGGGCCGCGGACACCCCCGAACCGCAGTACACCCCCACCTCGGCCCCCGGGACGGCGCCCAGCGCCGCGAAGCGGGCCCTGAGTTCCTCCGCGGGCAGCAAGCGGCCGTCGGGGCGGGCGTTGTCCGCGGTCGGCGCCGAGAGCGCGCCGGGGATGTGGCCGCCGACCCGGTCGACCGGCTCAACCTCCCCCCGGTACCGCTCCCCCGCCCGCGCGTCGAGCAGCACACCCGAACGGGCCAGCGCGGCGGCACCGTCCGCGTCCAGCAGCCCGGACGCCCCCGGGACCGGCCGGAAGTCGCCCGCCTCCGGTGTCGGCAGGTCCGTCGACAGCTCCCCCTCCCACGCCGGCAACCCGCCGTCGAGGACTCGCACGTCCGGGTGACCCGTCCAGCGCAGCAGCCACCAGGCGCGGGCGGCCGCCCAGCCCTGGCCGCCGTCGTAGACGACCACGGTCCGCTCCGCCGACACGCCGGCCCGGCGCATCGCCGCACCGAACGCGGGCAGATCGGGCAGCGGGTGGCGCCCCGCCGCACTCGGCGGCGCGGCCAACTCGGTGTCCAGGTCGACGTAGACCGCGCCGGGGACGTGCCCGGCCGCGTGGGCGGCACGCCCGTCGAAGGGCGGCTCACCGGCCGCCTTGGCGACGCTGAGCTGCCAGCGGACGTCGAGGACGACCGGCGGGTCGCCACCCGCCAGGTCCTTCGCGAGTTCGGATGCGGAGATGATGGCGTTCATGGTCACCATCCTTACGCACGGGGTGGCCGCGTGGTCGATGTCGGGCTAACCTGCGGCCCGGACCGGCTCGATCACCAGGCGTACGGGATCGAGCACACGCCGTACAGAAGTTCGCCGCCCGTCGGCCGGAGCACGGCAGCGACGGGCATCCGGGCAGCGCGCGCCCTCCGGGTCCGGCTCCGCGCACGGCGCGCCCGCCACGCGCGGTCCCACCGTGCTGCGAGCATCGGCGCAGGGGTCCGGAGAGCGGAGACGACGCGGCCGCCGCAGGGGGCCGAGAAGAGAGTGACGATGACCGAGGCACGGGGGTCGGCCGACCGCAACGGCGAGACGCACGCCCGGTACACGCCCGGCACGCCCTGCTGGGTGAGCCTGATGGTGCACGACCTGACCGCGGCCCAGGACTTCTATCGGGAGCTGTTCGGCTGGGAGTTCCGGCCCGGACCGCCGCAACTGGGTCCCAGCGTGCGGGTCTTGCTCGACGACCGCGAGGTGGGAGGCATCGGACGGATGCCGTCGGGGCGCGGGCTGCCCGTCGCCTGGACGCCCCATTTCGCCTCCGACGACGTGGACACCACCGCCGAGACGGTCCGGCTGTGCGGCGGCACCGTCGGCGTCGGCCCGCTGGACGCCGCCGGCGCGGGCCGGCTGGCCATGGCCTCCGACCCGTCCGGCGCCCTCTTCGGCATCCGCCGGCCGCCGGATCACCCGGGACCGGCAGCCACCGGCGTACCGGGCACACCCGCGTGGATCGAACTGGTCACCTACGAGACGGCCGGCGTCCTGACGTTCTACGAGACGGTGTTCGGCTACAAACGCGAGCCTCTGTCCTCCCCCGACCTCGACTACGTCACCCTGCACCTGGCCGGCCACCCGGTCGCCGGCCTCCGCGGCGCGGGCGGCGCGCTCGACCGCGACCGGGGCCCGCACTGGATGACGTACTTCGAGGTCGCCGACACCGACGCCGCGCTCACCCGCGTCACCGGCCTCGGCGGCCGTCCCGTCACCCCCTCCCACGACACCGCCCACGGCCGCGTCGCCACCGCCGCGGACCCCGAGGGCGCCCTCTTCTCCCTGATCCGGCGCCCGCGCTGAGTGGGCTCTCCCGAGCCACGGGGAGCTCGGCGGGGTCACCCGGCCCCCGCCCCACCAGCCGTCGGTCCAACTCCGCGTCGAGTCCGGCCTGTTCGCTCGCGCCCGGGGCATAGCCGTTCCACGCCCGCAGAGCGGCGCGCGCCTGGTCGGCGCGGGCGGCGCGCTCCTCGGGGGTGAGCAGCCGATCGCGCGCCTCGGCGGTGATGCGGATGTGGGCGTCGGAGATGCGGACCTCCTCGGTCAGCCTCAGATACGGGTACGGGTACGTACCCCTCCGGGTTGGCGGGTTTCGTCGTCACACCGACCACGGTGCCGTCGGTCGCGTAGCGTGACCATTGGTGACGCTGCGACAGGGGGTCGCTGTACGTGGGGGTGTCCTCGCGCGTACGCGCAGCGCGCCGTTGCGGCGTTCCGTGCCGGGGCGTTGAGGCAAAGAGGCAGTGAGGGGCATGACGGAGCGCAAGGGTGCGGTGGCGGGTGCCGAGGCGGTTCCCGGGGAGCGTGAGAACGAGGGCGACGCGGCGGCGGGCGCGGTCGTGAGCCTCGGGGACGGCTGGGAGAACGACGACGGGGCGGGACGGCGGCCGGAGGACGAGGGCGGGCGGGGCGTGGTCGTCGCGTTCGGCCAGACCTTGAAGACGCTGCGGGTACGGGAGGGGCTGGAGCGGGAGGAGTTCGGGAGGCGGATCGGGTACTCGGCGTCCACGGTCGCGTCGTTCGAGCAGGGGCGCCGGATTCCGTCGCCCCGGACGATCGAGCGGGCGGACGAGGTGCTGGGGGCGGGCGGGTTGCTGTGCGTGTGGAAGGAGCAGGTGGAGCGGGCGCAGTATCCGGTGTTCTTCCAGGGGATGGCCGCCCTGGAGAAGGAGGCGGTTGAGCTGGTCTCCTACAGCATGCCCGTACTGAACGGACTACTTCAGACCGAGGAGCACATGAGGGCGCTGCTTGCCATGAGGCGCCCTCCTCTGGACGAGGAGACCATCGAGCAGCGCGTGGGGGCACGCTTGGTGCGGCAGGACATCTTCGATCGTCGGCCCGCTCCCTTCCTGAGCTTCGTACTCGACGAGTCGCTCCTGCGACGTCCGTACGGGGGCAAGGCGGTGCAGCG